>DAOUBO010000220.1:0-5889 GCA_034432695.1 Anaerolineae bacterium
GAAGTGTCACCAATTATGAACCATCCCCACTGCTCTGCTACATCGGTTTATGTCCGGGTTAATTTGTCAAAAATCATAATTTCGGCTTACATCCCCGGTGGTTTATCCAAAGTCCAGTCAGGTAGCCAGGGAGAGGTTTTTTCCTCTCCCGCCACCGAAAGCGAGGGGGGAGGGCCGGAACGTCAGAGGCCATCAGCCCGCTTGATTAGAACGTTGCTCTAACGCAATTCTAACGCTTTGCTAATGCAATTCTCATCGGGCAATGGCATACTTAAGCCAGAGTCTGTCCGGAAAATTTACTGGCAGGAGGTTGTGGAATGGGCAAGATTGTCGGCATTGACCTGGGGACGACCAACTCGGTTGTTGCGGTTTTAATGGGCGGCGAGCCGGTGGTCATCCCCACCGCCGAGGGTGGGAACCTCTGCCCGTCGGTGGTGGCGTTCACTAAGACGGGGGAGCGGCTGGTGGGGCAGGCAGCCCGCCGGCAGGCGATCGTCAACCCGGAGAACACCATTTTCTCCATCAAGCGGCTGATGGGCCGGCGCTACGATGACCCGGAGGTAGAGAAAGCGCGCCGGATTCTCCCGTACAAGATCGTCGCCGGTCCGCAGGGGGATGCCCGCGTCTACATCCCGGTGACCGGGAAGGAGTACACCCCGCAGGAAATCTCGGCGATGATCCTGCGGAAACTGAAGCAGGACGCCGAAGCGTACCTGGGCGAGCCGGTGACCCAGGCTGTCATCACCGTCCCGGCCTACTTCAACGACAGCCAGCGGCAGGCGACGAAGGATGCCGGGAAGATCGCCGGGCTGGAGGTCCTGCGCATCATCAACGAGCCGACGGCCGCGTCCCTGGCCTACGGGCTGGATAAGCAGGGCGTGGAGACCATCCTGGTCTTTGACCTGGGCGGCGGTACGTTTGACGTCTCCATTCTGGAGGTCGGCGACGGCGTCATTGAGGTGAAGGCCACCAGCGGCGATACCTTCCTGGGCGGCGACGACTGGGACCGGCGCATTATGGACTACGTGGCGGACGAGTTCAAGAAGGAATACGGGATTGACCTGCGGCAGGACCGGCAGGCGCTCCAGCGGCTGAAGGAGGCCGCGGAGAAGGCCAAGATAGAACTCTCTTCCATGCTGGAGACGGAGATCAATCTGCCCTTCATCACCGCCGATGCCTCCGGTCCCAAACACCTGCAGATGCGCCTGACGCGGGCCAAGTTTGAGCAGTTGACGGCCGACCTGGTCCAGCGGTGCCGCGGCCCCTTTGAGCAGGCGCTGCGGGATGCCCGAATGTCGCCGAAGGACCTGGACGCGGTGGTCCTGGTGGGCGGCGCCACCCGTATGCCGATGATCCAGGACCTGGTCCGGGAACTGACCGGCGGCAAGGAGCCCCACAAGGGCGTGAACCCGGACGAGGTGGTGGCCGTGGGCGCGGCCATCCAGGCGGGCGTCCTGGCCGGCGAGGTCCGGGACGTGGTGTTGCTGGACGTGACGCCGCTGACGTTGGGCGTGGAGACGCTGGGCGGCGTGATGACGCCCATCATCCCGCGCAACACCACCATCCCGGTCCGCAAGAGCGAAATCTTCACCACCGCCGAGGACGGCCAGACGGTGGTGACCATCCACGTCCTGCAGGGGGAGCGGCCGATGGCGGCCGACAACATCAGCCTGGGTCGCTTCAACCTGGAGGGCATTCCGCCGGCGCCGCGCGGTATCCCGCAGATTGAAGTGACCTTTGACATTGACGCCAACGGCATCCTCAACGTCAGTGCGAAGGACAAGGCGACCGGTCGGGAGCAACGCATCACCATCACCGCGACCACCAACCTGAGCAAAGAAGAGGTGGAGCGGCTGCTCAACGAGGCGAAGAAGTACGAGGCGGAGGACCGTCGGCGCAGGGAACTGGCGGAGGCCCGCAACGAAGCGGACAGCGTGATCTACCAGACGGAGAAGTTCCTGCGGGAGTTGGGCGATCAGGTGCCCGGTTCCGACCGGAGCCGGATTGAGGAGACCATTCGCGACCTGCGGGAGGCGATGAAGGGCGAGGACACGGCCCGCATTCGGCGGCTGACGGAGCAACTCCGGCAGGCCAGCATGGCGCTGGGCCAGCAGTTGTACGCCCGGCAGCAGGCGGCAGGTGGCCCGGGCGGGCCCACCGCGGGCAGGGCCGGCCCCTCCTCCGGTGGCGAGGGAGACGTAATTGAGGGCGAATTCCGCGAGGCGTAAGAAGCGGGGGGAGCGGTTCCCCGCGCGGGACACCGCTCCCCCTTTCCCCGCGGGAGGTGACGATGAATGGACGGAAAAAAATCCCCATCCGGGTCGTCCAGCCGGAACTGGAGGAAGCGCGGCCCGCGCCCACAGCGCCGGTGGCTGAGGCCCCGCCGCCGGTCATCAACGGGACCGACCGCTCACCGGTCCCGCCGCCCCCTGAGGAAGCCGCAGTGGGGCCGGCTGCGGAGATGGAGCAGTTGCGGGCGGAACTGGAACAGTGGAAAGACCGCGCCCTACGCCTGGAGGCGGAGATGGACAACTTCCGCAAACACCTCCAGCGGGTCGCGGAAGAGCGCATCGCGGCTGATCGGGCGCGGCTTCTGCGGGACTTCCTGGAGGTGGTGGACAACCTGGCCCGCGCCCTCTCCGCCGACGGCGCGGATGCGGCGAGTTTACGGCAGGGGGTGGAACTGACCCACCGGAGCATGCTCCACCTGCTGAACCGGGAGGGAGTCACCCTTATAGAAGCGGAGGGCCAGCCCTTTGACCCGGCCTGGCACGAGGCCGTCGGCACCGTCGCGGCCCACCAGGTCGGCAAGGAGCCGGATACCGTCGTCCACGTTGTCCGGCAGGGCTACCGGATCGGCGACCGCCTCCTGCGCCCCGCACGGGTCATCGTCGCAACGGATTCGGACCAGCCGCAAGAACAGTAGCAGGGATTTCAGGACGGCCGAAAAACCGCCGTCCTGAAATCCCGTCCCCCACCACCTTCCCGAAACCGATCGCCTATGCAGCCTCTGGTAGATTGGCTCCTCGCGCTGACCCCCCTCGCCCTGGTCCTGGGCCTGATGGTCGGCCTGCGGTGGAACGGCATCCGGGCGGGGCTGGCGGGATGGGGGGCGGCGATGCTCCTGGCAGCGCTCCGTTTTGGATCTGGACCTCAGGTCCTCCTCTGGGCCCAGGTGCGCGGCCTGTTCTACACCCTCTTCGTTCTCTACATCATCTGGCCCGCCCTGCTTTTCTACCGGGTGACGGACGAGGCTGGAGCCGTCTCCGCCGTCGGCGTAAGCCTCCCCAACCTGACCTCCGATCGGGCCCTCCAGGCGCTGATCCTGGGCTGGCCCTTCAGCGTGTTCCTGCAGGGAGTCGGAGGGTTCGGCGTGCCCGTCGCCGTCCTCTCCCCCCTCCTGGTGGGGCTGGGATTCCCGGCCGTCCCGGCGGTGGTGATCCCCTCCATCGGCCATTGCTGGGCGGTTACCTTTGGCTCCCTGGGCTCCTCCTTCTACGCGCTGATGGCCGTCACGGGGCGGCCCGGTGAGGAACTGGGGCCACCGGCGGCGCTCCTGCTGGGGCTGGCCTGTTACCTCTGCGGGGCGGGCGTCCTCTGGGCGGCCGGCGGCCCTCGCGCCCTCCGCCACGGCCTGGTCCCCCTGCTCCTGATCGGCACCGCGATGGCCGGAACCCAGTACCTGGTGGTTCGGGCAGGGCTGTGGGCCATCGGAGGAATGTGCGCCGGCCTGGCGGGGATCGGGGCCAGCGTCCTCTGGGCCCGTCGGCGCCGAAACCGGAATCCATCGGGAGAACCCGCCCCTCCGATCGGCTGGGCACTGGTCCCCTACCTGCTCCTGGTCGGCATCGTCCTGGTCGCCGAACTGGTCCCCCCGGTAGGCGCGTTCCTGAACCGGGTGGTGGTACAGATGGATGTGCCCGAACTGATCACCGCGCGGGGATGGAGAACCGCGGCCGGGAAGACGACCGGCATCAGCCTCTTCGGGCATGCCGGGGCGCTGTTGCTCTACGCATCCCTCGCGACGTTCTGGCTCTACGCCCGGCAGGGGCGGTACAGGGCCGGCGCGCTCCAGCGGATTGGGAAGGACGTCGTCCGGCGGGCGTTTCCGGCCAGCGTGGGCATTGCCGCGATGGTCGGTATGGCGGTGGCCATGGAGCATGCGGGAATGACCCACCTGCTGGCGGAGGGCATCGCACGGGTTGTGGGGCGGATGTACCTCCTGGCCTCGCCGTTCATCGGCGCGCTGGGCGCGTTTATGACGGGCTCCAACACCAACTCCAACGTCGTCTTCGGGGCCTTCCAGCAACAGGCCGCCATACTGGCCGGGCTGAAGCCGGCCCTGGCGCTGGCCGCGCAGACCGCGGGGGGAGCCATCGGGAGCATGTTCGCGCCGGCGAAGGTCATCGTCGGCTGCGCCACCGTCGGGGCCAGTGAGAGCCAGACGATGCGCAAAAACGTCACCTATGGCCTGGTCATCCTGGGGGTGCTGGCGCTGGTCGCCTTCGTCGCAGGGCTGCAGTAGCAGGGCCAGGTTGACAAATCGCCTCTCTCGGCTATAATTGCCTTTGCCCGCTGGGCAGCCACGGACCCTGGAGGCCGTGAGCCTGATGTTCCCGGTACGTTCCACCCGCCCTTTCCCGTTTTCAGCGCCGCTGGGATCGCGTCAGGCGACCGAGACGGCGGGAGATGCTGCGGTATTCCCTCCGGTTGCTCCCATATCTCTCCGCCAGGGGCCGTGCGCTTCCCCCGGAATCCCACTCGCAGGAGGTCGGTGATGGCTGTGCAAACTCGTTCGGCTTTCTGGCGGCTGAGCACCTACGACCTGGCCGTAGCCGGCGTCTTCGGCGCGCTGGCGATCGTTCTGGCCTTCACCCCTCTGGGGCTGATCCCCGTCCCGAACCCCAGCGAAGCCGCAACCAGCCTCCACGTCCCCGCCATCGTCGCGGGTATCCTGGGAGGGCCGCTGGTCGGCGCGCTGGTCGGGCTGGTACTGGCCGTCTCCACCTGGTACCTCTACAGCGCGGCGTTCCTGACGTTCGCCGGTGGGAATCTGCTGGTCGCGCTGGCGGCTGCCTTCCTGCCCCGGCTCCTCATCGGCGTCGTCGCCTACTACGTCTTCCGGCCCCTCCGGAAGCGGCACGTGCTGGCCAGTGCGGTCGCCGGGATCGCCGGGACGCTCACCAACACCTTCGGCGTCCTGGGCATCCTGATGGGCCTGGGCACCCTCCCCGTCGCCCTCCTGGCCCCCATCTTCGCGATGAACGTGCCCATTGAGATCGCCCTGGCGCTGCTGGTCACCATCCCCACCGTCGCCGCGCTGCGGGCAATGGGACGGGATCGCGTCGCCGCCCTGCGCAACTAAATCCCATTTCACTTTTCCCGTCTCACTTTTCACGTCACTCACCATGCCCCCGTTCATCCGGACCCGCGGCCTGGAATACGCCTACCCCCTGGAGGACGGCCGCGTCCTCTACGCCCTGCGGGGGGTGGACCTGACGGTGGACCGGGGGGAGTTCGTCGCCCTCATCGGGCCGAACGGCTCCGGGAAGTCCACCCTGGCCCGCCACTTCAACGCCATCCTGATGCCCACGGCAGGGGAAGTGTGGGTGGACGGGATGTTGACCTCGGACCATCGCCACCGGCGGGAAATCCGCCGACGGGTGGGGATGGTCTTCCAGAACCCCGACAACCAGCTGGTGGCCAGCACGGTGGAGGAGGAAGTGGCCTTCGGCCCGGAGAACCTGGGCGTTCCCCCAGCGGAAATCCGACGGCGGGTGGACGAGGCGCTGGAAATCGTCGGAATGACCGGGTACCGTCACCACCCCCCACAGATGCTCTCCGGTGGACAGAAACAGCGGGGGGGCCCCCGCCGCGCGGCCGGCACCC
>DAOUBO010000221.1:0-4301 GCA_034432695.1 Anaerolineae bacterium
TCCCATCGCCCGGCACAGGGCCGGCGCTGGCCCGACGGTGGCGGGTTGGCTGGGTTTGTTGTAGACGGCCGCAACCGTGCTTGACTTCCGACGTAACACTGCTATACTTTGATAGTACCTGCCACTGGAAAGGAGGTGAGACTTCGGGTATAGTGCAGGACTGTTGCTCATTTCCCTCTTCTGAACGATTACCCCAAGTCCTTTAAGCATTAAGGAGGAGAGCGATGAAACGGCTGTATCTGGCTCTGACCGTGGGCATTCTGTTACTGGGCCTGGTGGCCTGCAAGCCCGCTGCCACCCCCACCACTGCCCCGCCTCCGGCCGCCACCACGGCTCCCACTCCCGTGCCGCCGACAAAGGCCCCGGAGGTCGTCCGCTTCATCTTCGGCCGGGGCGGCGACTCGGTCCAACTGGACGCCGCCGTCGTGACCGACGGTGAGTCCTTCCGGGTCACTGGCCAGTGCCTGGAGCCCCTCTACCAGTTTGAGCCTGGCTCCACCCGCCCCATCCCGGCCCTGGCCGAGGAGTGCATCCCCAACGAGAACGCCACCGAGTGGACCTGCCGGCTGCGCAAGGGCGTCAAGTTCCATGACGGGACCGACTTCAACGCCGACGCCGTCATCTTCAACTTTGAGCGCTGGCGCTTCACCAACCACCCCTATCACTTCCCCAGCCAGGTCTTTGAGTACTACGCGGAGATGTGGGGCGGCTTTGACGACGACAGCCTCATCACCGCCGTGGAGAAGGTGGACGACTACACCGTCCGGTTCAAACTGGCGGCTCCGCTGGCGCCCTTCCTGGCCAACCTGGCGATGGACATGTTCGCCATCTCCAGCCCGGCGGCCATCCAGAAGTACGGCGAGAAGTACGGCATGCCGGAGGTCGGCTGCGTGGGCACCGGCCCCTTCAAGTTCAAGGAGTGGGTGGAGGGCGACCACATCACCGTCGTCGCCAACGACGAGTACTGGGGCGGTCGGCCCAAGATTGACGAGATCGTCTGGCGGGTGATCCCGGACGACTCCGCCCGCTTCCTGGCGCTGAAGGCCGGCGACATCCACGCCACCGAGCAGGCGACGGTGGAGGACCTGGCCGCGGCCGAGGCCGACCCCAACCTCTACATCCTCACCCGCCCGGCGCTGAACACCGCGTACCTGGCCTTCAACTACAAGATCAAGGAGTTCCAGGACATCCGGGTGCGGAGGGCGGTGGCCCATGCCATCAACAAGCCGGCGCTGGTGCAGAACTTCTACGGCAAGTACGGCCTGGTGGCCAAGACCTTCCTGCCCCCCTCCATGTGGGGCTACAACGATGCCATCCAGGACTGGGAGTATAACCCTGACCTCTCCAAGCAGCTCCTGGCCGAAGCGGGCTTCCCGAACGGCCTGAGCGAGGTGACCATCGCGGAGGATGTGGCCGACGCCGATGGGAACATCGTCTACAAGGCCGGAGACAAAATCCCCCTGAAACTCTACTACATGCCGGTGACCCGCTTCTACTACCCCAGCCCCAAGGAGATCGGCGAGGCGATGGCGGCCGACCTGGCCAAGGCCGGCATCAACGTCCAGCTGGAACTGGCGGGCGACTGGCCCACCTATCTGGGCCTGCGCCGCAACGGCCTCCTGATGGGCCTCTACATGCTGGGTTGGGGCGGCGACAACGGCGACCCGGACAACTTCCTGAACTACTTCTTCGGCGGCCTGAGCCGGGAGGACGAGGTGAAGCAGCCCGACAAGCGGGAGGGCTGGTACGCCAACCAGGAGGTCGCCGTCCTGCTCTACAAGGCGCTGGTCAACCCCAACCAGGCCGAGCGGGAGCAACTGTACAAGAAAGCGGAGGAGTTGCTCCATAACGACGTCGCCCGCATCTGGATCGCCCACAACCAGACGCCGCTCATCTTCTCCAAGAAGGTCAGCGGCTATGTCCCGCAGCCGGTGGGCGCGGACTACTACGAGTGGGTGGAGATCCAGCCGTAACGGAAGCGTGAGGTGACGGTCACCTTGAAGGTGACCGTCACCTTCCACCAGGAGAGGGATGGGGAGCAGGCGGGCAACCGTCTGCTCCCCATCATCCCTGGGGAGGCATGTACCGGTCATGTCCGAGATCCCGGTTTTCCCAAAGCGACCACCCGGCAGATACGTGGCCCGGTTCGTTCCCCTGCTGGAATCTCTGCTGGAAGCCTGTCGCCGTCATTACGGAGACAACCTGGTCTCCCTGGTCGTTTTTGGCTCTCTGGGACGGGGAAGGCCGGGCCCGAACTCGGACGTGGACCTGCTGCTGGTCTGCCGGACCCTTCCGGCGGGCCGCCTGGCCCGGGTGGATGATTTCGCCGCCCATGTGGAACCTCAAGTGGAGCCCCAGTTGCGCGCTCTGGCTGCCCAGGGGATTCACACTGCCCTCTCCCCGATTCTGAAAACAACGGATGAAGTCCAGAAGGGGAGTCCTCTCTTCCTGGATATGACGGAGGACGCCTGGATTCTTTACGATCGGGACGATTTTTTCTCCACCTGGCTCTCCGAATTCCGCGCGCGGCTGGCCCGTCAGGGGGCCCGGCGGATCTGGCGGGGAGACCGCTGGTACTGGGACCTTCGGCCCGGATACCGGCCGGGAGAGGTGTTTGAGATTTGAAGAACATCACTCTGTTCAGGACGCCCAGCGGGCTATCGCCGACGCACAACGGGTCGTGGAGATAGCCTCCCGGCTCATTCCGGAGTAGAGGAGCCCCATGCGCTACCTGATTCGCCGTCTGCTCTCATTAATCCCCACCCTGATCGGGGTGACGATCATCGTCTTTCTGCTGCTGCGCCTGATCCCCGGCGATCCCGCCGTCGCCATGCTGGGGGAGCACGCCTCCCAGGAGAGCGTCCAGCGCATCCGGGAGCAACTGGGCCTCAACCGCCCGATGTTCCTGGACCGGGAGGCGCTCAGGCAGGGGGACTTTAAGGGATTCCTGGATAGCCAGTACGTCCGCTTTCTGGGGCGGCTGGTCCGGGGAGACCTGGGGGCCTCCATCCATCGGCGCATCCCCATCGCCCAGGAACTGGCCCAGCGCTTCCCGGCGACGGTGGAACTGGCCCTGGCCGCGATGGCCGTCGCCGTGGCCCTGGGCATCCCCATCGGCATCCTCTCCGCCGCCCGCCGCAACACCTGGATAGATAGCCTCAGCATGGTCGGCGCGCTGATCGGCGTCTCCATGCCCATCTTCTGGCTCGGCCTGATGGAAATCATGCTCTTCGCCGTCATCCTCAACTGGTTCCCCATCGGCGGGCGGCTGGACCATGCCATAGAGGTCCGGCGCATCACCGGCCTCCTGCTGATAGACACCCTGCTCACCGGTCAGTGGGCGGCGTTCTGGGACGCGGTGAAGCATCTGGTGATGCCGGTCCTGGCGCTGGCGACGATCCCTCTGGCCATCATCGCCCGGATGACCCGCGCCAGCATGCTGGAAGTGTTGCAGGAGGACTACATCCGCACCGCCCGCGCGAAGGGCCTGCACCAGCGGCTGGTCCTCTTCCGCCACGCGCTGAAGAACGCCCTGCTGCCGGTGGTCACCATCATCGGCCTGCAGACGGGGAACCTCCTGGCCGGCGCCATCCTCACCGAGACGATTTTCGCCTGGCCGGGCATCGGCAAGTGGGTCTACGACGCCATCGTGGGGAGGGACTACCCGGTCGTCCAGGGCGGCACCCTGCTCATCGCGCTGGTCTTCGTCCTGGTGAACCTGCTGGTGGATCTCTCCTACGCCGCGCTGGACCCACGCATCCGCTACGAATGAGGGGCCTATGAGCGAGCGACCGGTCATGCCCGATATGCCCCTGCGCCGGCGGCGGACTCTCTGGGGGGACGCCTGGCGGCGGCTCATCGCCAGCCCCACCGCCCGGCTGGGGATGGCCATCGTCGTTCTCTTCATCCTGGGCACCGTCCTGGCCCATTTCTTCTGGCCCTACGACCCCAGGACCGACCTGGACTATACACTGAAACTGAAGCCGCCGAACTTTCGGCCCACTCCGGAAATCCCCTCCATCCATCCTTTCGGAACGGCCAAATTGGGGCGGGCCATTTTCCGGCGGGTGGTCCATGGCGGCTGGAACTCGCTGCGGGTGGGGGTCATCTCCGTCGGCATCTCGCTGATGGTGGGCGGGCTGCTGGGGCTGCTGGCGGGCTTCTATGAGAGTGCCCCCCTCACCGCCGGGGAGCGGGTCGGGCTGACGGCCGGCATCGGCCTGGTCCTGGGGGGCGTGCCCGCCTGGATCGCCGCCCAGCCGGTGCAGGCGGTTCTCTTCGCCGCGCTGGGCGCGGCGGCC
>DAOUBO010000222.1:0-5794 GCA_034432695.1 Anaerolineae bacterium
ACGACCTGCTGGACGAACGGCCGGGCTCGCCAGCCGGTAACCCGCAGCGCCGTCGGGTTCTTCCCGTCGGGCCCAAAGGAATAGAAGTGAGGGTAGCCGCTGGGGGTGTACTCCACGTCAATCCCGGCCTTCTCGGCCAGTTTCGCCACCCCCGCCCGGACCTCCTCCAGAACGTCCAGGTCCACTTTCCCGCGCGGGAGCGTGCCGACCAGGCCGTTGTAGACGAAGGGCTGGATGGCGAAGAGGAGCCGGGCGATGAGGTCGGCCAGGGTGTCCATATCCTCCTCGGCCAGCCCCCGCTGGGTAACCCACGGGGTGCCCATGCGGATGCCCGTCGCCAGCGCGGTCTGGGTGTCGCCGGGGATGGTGTTTTTGTTGACGACGATCCCGGCCAGGTCCAGGATGCGGGCCGCCGGCTCCCCCCAGACGGGGTAGCCGGTGCGGGTGGGGATGGATTTGAGGTCCGCCACCAGGAGATGGGTGTCCGTGCCGCCGTAGGCCAGCCGAAGCCCCCGCTTCTGGAGCGCGTCCGCCAGCGCGCGGGCGTTGGCGACGATCTGGTGCTGGAGCCGGCGGAACTGCTCCGTCCGGGCCAGTTTGAAGGCGACGGCCATCGCGGCGAACTTGTTGACGTGGGGCCCGCCCTGCTCGCCGGGGAAGACGGCCAGGTCTATAGCCTGGGCCAGCGCCTCGTCGGTGGTCAGGATGCAGGCGCCGCGCGGCCCGCAGATGGTCTTGTGGGTGGTGAAGACGGTGACGTGGGCGATGCCGACGGGGTTGGGATAGGCCCCGGCGGCGGCCATCCCGGCGGTGTGGGCGATGTCGGCGACGAGATACGCCCCCACCTCGTCGGCGATGGAGCGGAAGGCGTGCCAGTCGGGCGCCCAGGGGTAGGACGTGTACCCGGCGACGATCACGCGCGGCCGGTGCTGACGGGCCAGGTCCCGGATGGCGTCGTAGTCCAGCCGCTCCGTCTTCGGGTCCACGCCGTAGGAGACCCGCCGGTACCAGCGTCCGGAGATGTTGAACTCGGAGCCGTGGGTCAGGTGGCCGCCCTGGAAGAGGTCCATCCCCATCAGGAGGTCCCCCGGCTTCATCAGGGCCTGGTAGATGGCCAGGTTGGCGGCGGCGCCGGAGAGGGGCTGGACGTTGACGAAGATGTGCTCCGGGCGGACGTCGTCGTGGGCGAAGAGTTCGGCGCAGCGGCGCTGGGCCAGGCACTCCACCAGGTGGACGTAGTCCACGCCCTTGTAGAAGCGGCGGTCGGCGTAGCGGCGGTAGAAGGCCAGTTGCCAGGCCACGTCCTGCAGCCGCTCTTCCGGATCGCGGGTCATCCGCAGGGGCGGGTAGCCCTCGGCGTAGACGTTCTGGAAGACGGAGCCCTCGGCCTCCCGGACGGCTCTGGGGGCGTAGGACTCGGAGGGGATGAGGATGAGTTTGCGGGCCTGACGCTCCTGCTCCCAGCGGATGAGGTCGGCCATAAAGGGGTCCAGTTCTTCTAACTCCGCGCGGAAGAGGAAGTCGTTGGGCATTGTGCCTCCTGAAACGTGAAGCGTGAAGCGTGAAACGTGAAGATCACGCCAAAAGTTTGAAAATGGGACGCGGATTTTATCTGAACTTTGGACAAACTGAAAGGGCCAGGGCGAGCGCCTTGCCCGTACTACATATGTGGGCTTTATCCATTTGCCGATGCCCATATATATGGGTAGCCTGTAGGCCGAAATGGATTTCGGCTTACATCCCGGTGGTTTATCCAAAATCCGGTACAAAAGTCTTTGCGGTGAAAAACCGCCGAGCGCGCGAACACCCGCTTGCCCTTCGGGGCAGGGTCTGGAGATTTTCTCGCCGCTGCCCCGAAAAAGGCCAGACTTCAGGGAAGATAGGCTGTTACCCGTTGCCGTTTCGGTCGCCTATTGTTATAGCACTACCAGGGGCAACGCGCAACTGCCGGATGGCCGGCCTCGGCGGTCCGGAAGCGCGAGAGACAAATACGGTGGTGGTAAAAAGTTTCGCAGCGGCTCCCGGGCCGCTGCGAAACTTTTGTCCGTATGGGGAATGGCGGGAGAAGGCCCTACCGACCGCTCGGAGATGCTACGGCTGAGGGATGCAGAGCACGGCACCCGCGCGGATGTAATTCAGGTTGTAGATGCCGTTGCACTCTGCGATCCTCCATGGGCTGACCCCGAAGCGCGCGCCGATCCGGATGAGCGTGTCCCCATGCACGACGGTGTAATACGTGGTGCATGTGCAGATCGGCGGGGGCGGAGGTGGGAACTGACGGGCGCAAACCGGCCCGGGGGGCAGGGCCATCGGAGCGTCGGGGATAGCCAGCGTTTGGCCGGAGTGAATCCTGTTGGGGTTCAAAAGGCTGTTCTGCTGGGCAATGGCCCACGGGTTGACCCCATAGGCGCGGGCGATGCAGAACAGCGTTTCCCCCGGATAGACGATGTGGTATCCCAGAATGTTCCAGCGGAGAGGCGCAGCCGCGGCAACCTGAACAGCCGTCAGCAGAACCAGCACCAGAGCCACAGGAGCAAGGAGCCTTCGCATCAGAGCCCTCCTTTCCGAGAAACGGGGAACAACGCAGTTTCATTATACACCTTTTGCCTCCGTCTGACAACCGTGATCCCTTACAGAGACGTTGCAGTTTTGTGACGGTCGGTAGCCCCAGGTGGGAGCAGCGCCTGATGGCCAGCGATCCCGGATTGAGCCAGTTGTCTGTACGTGGAAGATGTGGTAAGATAGTCCCTGCGACCTGCCCCCGTAGCTCAAGAGGAAGAGCAGCGGCCTTCTAAGCCGTTGGCTGTGGGTTCGAGTCCCACCGGGGGTGCTGCAAATACCTGCCTCAGGATGCCCCAATACACGCCCGTTTCGCCGCGTGGCGGACTACCAGCACCATCAACTGGTTCAAGGAGGCGGGAACAAATGGAGGAGAGCCAGCGCGTCGTCTACTTCGCGACGGCCCGTGCGAAACGCTGGGACTACCAGTACAGCCTGGTCGCACGGCTGGAGCGGATGCTGGAGCGGCTGGACCTGGGAAGCCGCATAGAGAAGGGGGAATACGTCGCCATCAAGACCCACTTTGGGTCGGACGGGGCGCACCGGATCGTGCGGCCCATCTTCCTGCGCAAGATCGCCGACGCGGTCAAAGCCGTCGGGGGGAAGCCCTTCGTCTGCGATACCGTTCGCATCAACGGGTGGGAATACCTGGAGGTCGCCAGCGCCAACGGCATCAATCCCCTTTCCGTCGGCTGCCCGGTCATCCTGGCCGACGGCCTCTTCGGCCACGACAGCGTGGAGGTCCCTTCCGGCCCCGTTCTGGGAAGCATCCGGGTCGCCTCGGCCATCTACGACGCGCCAGCGATGATCGTCGTCTCCCACTGCAAGGGGCACATTGAGGCCGGATACGGCGGAGCGATCAAGAACCTGGCGCTGGGCGGCGTGGCGGGCCGCCACCGCAGCGGCGACTGGCGGCAGGCCCGCGGCCATCTCCACGCCGCAGGGCCGGAGTCCAGCGTCGTCCGGTATCCGGAGTTGTGCATCCTGTGCCTGCAGTGTCTCCACGTCTGCCCGGTAGGGGCCATCTCCGAGGTGGACGGCACGCTGGTGGTGGACGACCAGAAGTGCTGGCGTTGCGGGCGGTGTGAGCGGGTCTGCCCGGAAGGGGCCATCCGTCTCCAGAAGCGCGGTCAGGACGAGTTCCAGGCCGCGCTGGCGGAGGCCGCGAAGGCCGTCCTCTCCACCTTCCAGCCCGGCAAGGTCGTCTTCCTGAACTTCGCACTGGAGGTCCAGCCGGAATGCGACTGCATGCCGATGGCCGATACGCCCCTGGTCCAGGACCAGGGGATCTTCGGCGGGGACGACATCGTCGCGGTGGAACAGGCGACGCTGGACGCCATCAACTCCGCCCTCCCACTCCCCCAGTCCGCTGCGGCCGACCGCGGGGTCCAACCCGGCCGGCGGGTCCTGGCAGAGACGCTGGGCATTGATGGGCAACTGCACGTGGACGCCGCTGCGGCCATCGGCCTGGGGCGAAAGGAATACCGTCTCATAGAGGTGTGAGATCCTCTTCTTTCTCCGGGAGGCACGATGAGCCGTAAACCGAGGCGTTCACCCAACCGCTACCAGCGTCTGTTCTGGATTCTGAGCATCGTTGTCGTCCTCAGCATGGCCATCAGCATGGTGGTTACCCTCACGCCGGGGGGGCCGCGCGTTACGCCCACGCCGACCTTCACCCCTATCTTCCCGTAGGGGGGCAATGCGGCGGTATTTCCCGTCCACAGCCCACCTCTGGCTGGTCGTCGTCCTGGCCGGGCTGGGGTTCTACCTCTCGCTGGTCCCCCTGCCGCCCAACGATTTCTGGTGGCACCTGAAGATCGGCGAACTCATCTACACCCAGCGAGCCATCCCGACGACCCAGATGTTTGCCTGGACTCTCCCACCCGACGCGCCCTTCGTCTACGGCGCGTGGCTGGGGGAGATCCTGCTCTACCTCCTCTACCGCCTGGGCGGACTGAACCTGGTGACTTTTGCCCGCAACGGGCTGATTCTCCTTGCGTTCTGGCTGACCGGGCAGGCAGCGCAGGTCCGGAGCGGGTCGTGGCGGCTGGCGGCCCTGGCCGTGGCCCTCGCCGGGGGAATGTCCCTGAACAACCTGGTCGTCCGGCCCCAGGTCTGGTCGTTTCCCCTCTTTGCCCTCTACGTGCTGATGCTGACCCGGTACGTGCACAGCGGCGGAGACCGTCCGGGGGCCCGCTGGCCTCTGCTGGCGCTGCCTCCCCTGATGGCCCTCTGGGTCAACGTCCACGGCGCGTTCGTCCTGGGGCTGGCCCTCATCGGCCTCTTCACTGTGGGAGAAGGGATACGGACCCTGGCCCGGATTCCAGGGGCTCTCCCGTGGCGCGCGGTGGGCTGGCTGGTCCTCGTTGGCACATTGACCGCGGCCGCTGCCCTGGCGAACCCCCGCGGCGTCGGCATCGCCGCCGACGGGCCCGCCCTGCTGCCCGACCGCCCCAGCCAGACCCTCGTCGTGGAATGGCAATCCCCCACGCCGTCGGGGATCGCCGGCGTCGTCTTCTACGTCAGCATTCTCACCCTGATTCTTACTGTGGCCTATGCGCGCCGTCGGCCCTCTCCCACCGACGCCCTGCTGACGGTGGGGTTTCTCTGGCTGGCCTGGAGCGGCGTCCGCTACGTCGTCTGGTACGGGATGGCGGTGATGCCGATCCTGGCGGAAGGCTGGGCCTCCCTCTGGCCCCGCGCGGCGACGCTGCCTGCCCGTCGGAACGCCCTGAACCTGGTCCTCGCCCTGCTTCTTCTCGTCCCGGTCGCCCTGGCCCAGCCGTGGTGGGTGGAGCGGCTCCCTCTGCCGGAGACCTACTGGCGACTGGTCTGGCGGGGGGCACCGGAGGGAGCCCTCATCGGGGAAGAAAATCCGCTGGACGCGGCCGAGTACCTGCGGGCCCATCCGGGCGGCCGTCTCTTCAACGAGATGGGATACGGGAGTTATCTCATCTGGGCTCTGCCGGACCAGAGAGTCTTCGTGGACCCGCGGGTGGAACTTTACCCCTTTGACCAGTGGGAGGACTACGTCCGGATCTCCAGCGGGGTCCGGTACAACGAACTGCTGGACCGGTACGGGGTGGACCGGATTCTGCTGGATACGGAACTGCAGCCGGAACTGGCCCGCGCGCTGGCCGACGACCCCCGCTGGGAGCAGGAGTTTGCCGGACGGCGGGCCCAGGTCTGGAGAAGGGTCGGGGAGCGATGAGCGGACGCGCGGCGCTGTGTCTGA
>DAOUBO010000223.1:0-7040 GCA_034432695.1 Anaerolineae bacterium
CGCGCTCATCCACGACGGCGACATCGTCATTATGCGGGCCACGCCGCGCGTGGAGAACGGCGAAATGGCCGCCGTCTGGCTGCGGGACCGGGAGGAGACCACCCTCAAGCGGGTCTACTGGGAGGGGAACCGGGTTCGGCTCCAGCCGGCCAACCCTACCATGGAGCCCATCTACATAGACGACCCCCGCCAGGTGGAGATCCGGGGCAAGGTGGTGATGGTCATCCGACGGCTCGGATAGGGGGTGCCGATGAGGGCGGAGCCCATCCGACTGCTCCACTTTGCTGACCTCCACATCGGCATAGAGAACTACGGCCGCCTGGACCCCGAGACCGGTGTCCATAGCCGGGTGCGGGACTTCCTGGAGCGGCTGGACGAGGTGGTGGCCTACGCCCTCCAGAACGAAGCCGACCTGGTCGTCTTCACCGGAGATGCCTACAAGACCCGTGACCCTAACCCCACCTATCAACGGGCCTTCGCCCGACGGGTGAAGCGGCTGGCCGACGCCGGGATTCCCGTCGTCCTGCTGGTGGGGAATCACGACCTCCCCACCATGCCCCAGCGGGCCTCCACGGTGGACATCTTCCATACCCTGGCGGTTCCCCATGTCTACGTTGGTCGGGAGGAGCAGATCTTTCGCATCCAGACCCGGCGAGGGCCAGTCCAGGTGGCTGTCGTCCCCTTCCCCATCCGCTCCCGGCTCCTGGCCCGCGAGGAGTATCGGGGGCTTTCCCTCCCGGAACTGGACCGGGCGCTCCAGGAGATCGTGACCGACAACATCCGGGCCCTGGCCCGGCAGGTGGACCCGGAGGTACCCGCCGTGCTGGCGGCCCACCTGAGCGTCTCCGGTGCGACCTACGGCTCCGAGCGGGGGGTAATGATCGGCCGCGACACCGTTGTCCTTCTATCGGCCCTGGCCGACCCCGTCTGGGACTACGTTGCCCTGGGCCACATCCACAAGCATCAGAGCCTCCACAACAGCTATCCGCCCGTCGTCTATTCGGGGAGTCTGGAGCGGATTGATTTCGGGGAGGAGAAGGAGCCCAAGGGGTTCTGCTGGGCCTGGCTGCGGCGCGGGGAGACGACATGGGAGTTCGTGGAGGTCAACGCCCGGCCCTTCGTCACGGTGGAGGCCGACCTGCGGGGAGCCGACGACCCGCAAGCCGCGCTGCGGGAGGCCGTCTCCCGCTACAACATCCGGGATGCCGTCGTCCGGGTGATCCTCCGACTGCGGCCCGATCAGGAGCAGCGGGTGCGGGAGACCGACGTCCGCCGATGGCTGGGAGACGCCGCGTTCGTCGGGGGCATCCGGTTTGAGGTGGAGCGACGGGCCCGCCTCCGCCTGGGGACAGTGCGCCCGGAGGAACTGACCCCGATGCAACTCCTGGAGCGGTATCTGGAGGCGAAGGAAGTCCCCCCCGACCGCCGTCGGGAACTCCTGACGGCAGCAGAGGAGATCTTTACGGCTGCGATCCCGCCCGTCGGTGCCCAGGGGGAAATCGGGCCCGGATAAACGCGGAGAAGCGCCGTGGACATATTCGGACAGTTCGTGGCTTCGGGACGCGGATGAGGGTAGATTTCAAAGACCGGCTGTTCTGCAAGTCCTGCGAACGGATGGAGGAGATTCCCGACGACGCGATAGACCTGGTCGTCACCAGTCCTCCGTACTGGAACGCGATTGATTATGAACAACACGTGGAAGACCCGACTGCCTGGTATCGGACCCGACGTGGAAGCCCGTACGAAGAATACCTGGCCTGGCTGGAACGTTGCTTTCGTGAGGTCCGGCGGGTTCTGAAACCGGGCGGTTTCTGCGCGGTCGTCATCGGGACTGTACTTCTGAACGGCCAGCACTATCCGGTACGACACCATTTCGTCCACCAGATGACGACTTCCCTGGATTTCCTGTTTCACGACGAGATCATCTGGCACAAAGTCACCGGAGGCGTCAAGCGGGCGGGGGTGACCATTCAGAAGCCCTATCCGGGCTACTATTACCCGAACATCATGACCGAGTCCATCCTGATTTTCCGAAAACCGGGCCCTCCTATCCACCAGGGACGAACCCCTGAGGAGAAGAAGGCCGCTTCCTATGAGATTGACGACCTGTTCAAGCGGGAAATCGCCAACAATGTCTGGCATATCGCTCCGGTGCCTCCGAACGTCCTGCCTCACCCCTGTCCCTTCCCGGAGGAGATTCCGTATCGGCTGATTCGGATGTTTTCCTACCCTGGGGATACCGTCCTGGATCCCTTCGTGGGCATCGGGACGACGGCCAAAGTGGCCCGCGCCCTGGGCCGCCATTACGTCGGGGACGACGTCCATCAGAAGTACATAGAAATTGCCCGGAAGAGGATCTACGAACCCCTCCACCTGCGCCAGCAGCTGGTCGCCGTTTTTGAAAAGGTACCCGTCCAGGACCGGGACTATCTCTATGGCCGGACTCCTCTCCAGCAGATGGCGTTCCCGTTTCTACAGGTGAAGGAGGGGGCACCCGTGTATCGGGCAGGGGAGTCCGGGGCGAACAGGGCAGATTACTGCCAGATCCGGGAACACTTCCCCTGGCTGGATGAGCCAGGCCACCCGATGGTCTGCAGCCTGGACCTGGATGGCCTGGTCTCCGCGATGTTGATGGAATCCCTGCTGGGCTGGCAGCTGGTGGGGTTCTATGATTCCCAGCAACTCTGGGTGAAATCCGGGGTAGACATCTTTTCAGGGAGGGTGGTCTTCCTGGACCACGACATCTACCGCAGGGAAATCCCCAGCGTCGGGCATCACATCCTTCAGTGGCAGGAGGGTATTCCGATTCCGGGGCATGAACGATCCCTGAACCCGAACCTGCTGCGAGGCATAACGGCGAAAGATTTCGGCCGTAAATATCCGTTTGGGACGTTCCACCTGCGCCTGGCCTGCCACAGTGCCTGGCATCCGGAATGGCGGGAAACGAAACTGCGCCTTTCCCGGGACTTTCTCCCGGTTTTGCTCAACGTGGATTCCGCCATGCAGAGCGCGTTCACGTACCTGCGTAACGCGATGGAGTGGCTGGAATGGCTGGGAGGGTCGGAACAGGATTCCCCGCTTTACCCTTTCTGCCGCATCCTTCTCTCAGCATCTCCCCGCCGGTTGCTGGAATGGGGCATCCAGTTTGACGAAGAGATGGCCAATCTGGGGCTGGGCACCTCTTCTCCATACACCCGGCGAAGGCCTCAGGGACAGCGCTTGAACCCAGCCCAACAGGAAGATTGGGAGCAGCTCGCTGCGTTGATTCGGCGGCTGCAGGAACTCTCCCCGTGGTCTCTCACCATGCCGGACTTCCCTGCTCTGGCCACACAGGGGGATTTGCAGGTCATCAAAATGCGTCGCATATCCGAAAAGCCAGCGAAGGGGCGCTTCCAGGACATGCTGGCCCAGGAACCCTTCTCCTACGCCATCATCTCCACGGGCGAGAACGGCCTGAACTATTCCCTGCTTCCCGAACCCTATGCGTGAGACACTCTACGGTCGGAATGCCGTCTACGAAGCCCTGCGCGCGGGGCGGCGGGCGTTCTACCGCCTGCTCCTGGCCGATACCGTCCGCGCGACCGATATCGTGGGCGATATCCTGACCCTGGCAGAGCGGGCCGGGGTCCCGGTGGAGCGGGTCCCCCGGCGGCACCTGGACTGGCTGGGAGAGGCCAACCACCAGGGCGTCGCACTGGAGGCCGACGAGTACCCCTACGTGGACCTGGAGGAAATCCTGGCCCAGAGCGCGCGCCGCGACGAACCTCCCCTCCTGCTCCTTCTGGACCTGCTCCAGGACCCCCAGAACGTGGGAACGCTGCTGCGCACTGCAGAGGCCGTCGGCGTCCACGGCGTCGTCCTCCAGCAGCGGCGAGCGGTCGGCATCACCCCCGCGGTGGTCCACACCTCCGCGGGGGCGGTGGAGCACCTCTCCGTCGCCCTGGTGACCAACCTCCCGGAGACCATCACGCGCCTGAAAGACCGGGATATCTGGGTTTTCGGCCTGGAGGCCGCCCGGGGCGCGAAGCCCTACGATCAGGTGGACTACACCGGCCCTGTCGCTCTCGTCGTGGGAAGCGAGGGGGAAGGGCTGCGCCGCCTGGTCGCAGAGCGCTGCGACGGGTTGATCCAGTTGCCCATGCAGGGGAACATCACCTCCCTGAACGCTGCCGTGGCTGGCTCCATTGTCCTCTACGAGGCCCGAAGACAGCGGGGATGGTCTGCGTGAACCCACACCAGGAGACGAGAATGCCCGGAGAACTCACACCGGAACAACTGCGCCGCACCTGTGATCCCGGAAGTTTTTCCTTTGAGACGACCGCCGATCTGCCCGTGACGCCGGAGATTATCGGGCAGCCGCGGGCCACGCGCGCGATTGAGTTCGGACTGGAGATGGAGCGCCCGGGCTACAACATCTTCGTCCTGGGGCCCGGCGGAACAGGGCGTGCGACCGTCATCCAGCGGTTTCTGCTGGAGCGGGCCGCGCGGGAGCCGACGCCCGATGATTGGGTCTACGTCCACAACTTCCGTCAGCCCCGCAGCCCCCGCGCCCTTCGCCTGCCCCCCGGCATGGGCGCCCGCTTCCGGGACGACATGGCCGCGCTGGTGGCCGAACTCCGCCGGGCCATCCCCCGCGCCTTTGAGACCGAGGCGTATCAGGAGGCCCGGCGTCAGATTGAGCAGCGCTTCCAGGCCACCCAGGAGGAACTCCTCAAGCAACTGGACGCCCAGGCCCGGGAGCGGTCTTTCGCCGTCGTGCGCGCGCCGTCCGGCCTGGCGATCGTTCCCCTGAAGGATGGCAGGCCTATCCCCCAGGAGGCCTTCCAGGCCCTGCCCGAAGCGGAACGAAAAGCCTACGCGGCCCGCTACAGCGAACTGGAGGGGCTGGTCCAGCAGGCCGTCCGGCAGCTGCAGGAGCAGGAGCGGGAGGCCCGGGAAGCGCTCCGGAAACTGGACCAGGAAGTCGCGGCCTTCACCGTCGGCCACGCTGTGGAGGAACTGAAGGCCCGTTACGCCGATCACCCCGAAGTCGGCGAATACCTGGAGGAGGTCCGGGCCGACATCGTGGAGCGGGTGGAGGAGTTCAAGCAGGAGGAGACGCCCGGCCCGCCTGGCACCGCTCCGCCCAACCCCTTCCAGCGGTACCTGGTTAACCTCTTTGTGGATAACAGCGCCCAGCAGGGTGCCCCTGTCGTCCTGGAGCCCAACCCCACCTACCCCAACCTGGTCGGGCGGATGGAGTACGAGATGCGCATGGGGGTCCCCGTTACCGACTTCACCCTCCTGCGTCCAGGGGCACTCCACCGCGCCAACGGAGGATACCTCGTCCTTCAGGCCCGGGACGTCCTCTCCAGCCCTCTGGCCTGGCAGGCCCTCAAACGGGCCCTCTCCGAAGGCCTCGTCCGGATGGAGGACACGATCACGCCCCTGGTCTCCGTCGTCGGGCTGGATCCGGAGCCCATCCCCCTGGACGTCAAAGTCATCCTGATGGGGAGTCCCTTCCTGTACTACTACCTCTACGCCTACGACGAGGAGTTCCGGGAACTCTTCAAGGTCAAGGCCGACTTCTCCACGGAGATGGAGCGAACGCCAGAGAACGAGCACCTCTACGCGCTCTTCATCCGGGCCCGCTGCGAGGAGGAGAGACTGCGCCCCTTTGACCGGACGGCCGTCGCGCGGGTGGTGGAGTATGGCTCCCGGCTGGCGGAGGACCAGGACCGGCTTTCCGTCCGCTTCGGGGAGATAACGGACCTGCTCCGCGAAGCGGATTACTGGGCCGGAAAGGCGGGGCGAGAGGTGGTAACGGGGGAGGATGTGGAGCGGGCCATCGCAGAGCGGGTCTACCGGGCCAACCGGGTGGAGGAGGAGGTCCGCCGCACCATCCGTGAGGGCACCCTGATGATAGAGACCGAGGGAGCCGTGGTGGGGCAGGTCAACGGCCTGAGCGTCTACGCGGCAGGAGACCACATCTTTGGCCGACCAACCCGCATCACCGCCCGCATCTACGTGGGCCGCAGCGGTGTGGTGGACATCCAGCGGGAGGTCAAACTGAGCGGCCCCACCCATGGCAAGGGGGTGCTCACCCTCGCGGGCTACCTGGGCGGACAGTACGCCACCGGCCAGCCCCTCACTCTCTCGGCCAGTCTCAGTTTTGAGCAGACCTACGACGAAGTCCACGGCGACAGCGCATCCCTTGCCGAACTCTATGCCCTCCTCTCCGCCCTCGCGGAGGCGCCCGTCCGGCAGGGGATCGCCGTCACCGGGTCGGTGGACCAGTGGGGGCGAGTTCAGCCGGTCGGCGGCGTCATCCACAAAATAGAGGGCTTCTTCCGGGTCTGCAGGGAGCGGGGCCTGACGGGCGACCAGGGGGTCATCATTCCGGAGGCCAACGTCCGCAACCTGATGCTGGACCCGGAGGTCGTCCGGGCTGTGGCGGAGGGGAAATTCCACATCTACCCCGTGCGCACAGTGGACGAGGGGGTGAAAGTTCTGATGGGGGTTCCCGCAGGGGAGCGAGACGAGAAAGGGCAGTTCCCGGAGGGAACGCTCCATGCCCGCGTCCTGGCCCGGCTGCGGGAACTGGCAGAGCGGCTGGAGAGAGGGACGAAAGGAGAGGAGAAGAAAGAGGGGAACGAAGGCAAGCGATGACGATGCTGGAGGGCCTGGTCATTCGCGCCCAGAGCGGCTTTTACACCGTCCATACCCCCGACGGGGACTACGTCTGTCATCTGCGGGGACGGCTGAAGAAGCGGCGCTGGGATACCGACCCTGTCGCTGTGGGGGACCGGGTCCGCTTCCGGCTGGCCCCCGGCGGCGTCGGCGTCATTGAGGAAGTGCTCCCCCGGGAGCGGGCGCTGGCCCGCCTGGCCCCCCCGCCCGGCGGCCGGGGCACCCGCCGCTGGGACCGGGACGGCTACCTCTCCGAACGGGAGCAGGTCATCCTGGCCAACCCCGACCAGGCTGTCTTCGTTTTCGCCTGCGCGGAGCCGGAGCCGAACCTGCGGCTGCGGGGACCGGTCTTGTTGGGGTGCGACCTGCCG
>DAOUBO010000224.1:0-2005 GCA_034432695.1 Anaerolineae bacterium
CCCGCGTTCCGTACACCGTCGGCGGAAGAAAACGGCCGGGCGGCTTCGGCTGGGCAGGCGAAGCCCCTGGAGGTTGGGGTCGGTGCGCGAGGTGGGCCTCGCACGGCCCCTCCAATTCCCGGTTCCCCCCGCAACTCTCGCGCCAGGCACGCCTCCAGGCTCTCCCCCTCCTCCCGCGTGCCGCCGGGGAACTCCCATAGGCCGCCCAGAAAGCCTGTCTCCCTCCGGCGGGCCACCAGAACCCGACCGTCGGCGTCCCGGATGACCGCCGCGGTGACCTCGTAGTGGGGGACAGGGGCCCGTCGGGAAGGGCCAGGGAACTGCTCCTCCGCTCCCTGTTGGTGGGCCTGGCAGTTCTCCGCCAGGGGACACTCACCGCAGCGAGGGCGGCGGGGCAGGCAGATCGTCGCCCCCAGTTCCATCAGCGCCTCGTTGAAGGGGCCGGGACGGTCCGGAGGCATCCAGCGGCGGGCGGCCTCCTCCAGCCAACGGCGGAAATCCGGCCGTCGGGGGTTGCTGGAGAGGGCCAGGAGCCGGGCCAGCACCCGGCGGGCATTTCCGTCCAGCGCGACCTCCGGCTGTCCGAACGCAAGGGACGCGACTGCCCCCGCGATATACGGGCCGACCCCCGGCAACGCGCGCAACTCCCGGTAGGTGGCGGGGATCTCCCCGCCGAACTCCGCCACCACCCGCCGGGCCAGGGCGTGGAGGTTACGGGCGCGGGCGTAATACCCCAGTCCCTCCCAGACCTGAAGGACCTCCTCCAGTTCGGCCCGTGCCAGGTCCTCCAGCGTCGGGAAGCGCTCCAGGAACCGCCGGTAGTACGGAACGACCGTCTCCGCGCGGGTCTGCTGGAGCATAAACTCCGCGACGAGCACCCGGTAGGGAGTTCGGTCCCGGCGCCAGGGGAGGTCGCGGGCGTTGCGCCCGAACCACTCCAGAAGCCGTTCGGCGATGGGACTCCCCATCCAGCGCCTACCGGTTGGGGGCCCGCAGGAGGGCGTTGAGCGCCCTGCCAGCCTCTCCCCGCACCAGCGCCAGCACTTCGTCCCCGGCCTGGAGAACCGTATCGCCACGGGGAACCAGAATCTCGTCCCCCCGGACGACGGCCATCAGCAGGCAATCTGGCGGGACAGGGAGGTCGGCGATGCGCCGGTCCTCTGCGGGAGCGCCCGGCTCCAGTTTCTCCGTCACGATGGCCAGTTCCCCCCGCCGGAGCCGGACCAGCGTCATCATATCGCCCAGAGACATCTCCTCGGCGATGAGTTTCGCCAGGAGGTCCGCCTGGTCCAGCGCCACGTCCACCCCGGCCTCGGGGGTGAAAAGCCACGCGTTGCGGGGGTTGTTCACGCGGGCGATGATGCGGGGGACGTGGAAGATGAACCGGCCCATCATCGCCACCGCCAGGTTCGTCTCATCGTCCCCGGTAACGGCGACCAGGACGTCGGAGGAGCGGATGCCCGCATGCTCCAGGACGCTCATCCGGGTTCCGTCCCCATCCATCACGACCTCGGTGGGAAGTTCCCGGTAGAGCCGGGCCAGGACGGAGGGACGACTTTCCACAACGCAGACCTCGTAGCCGTCGGCCAGAAGAAGGGAAGCCAGGTGGGAGCCGACTTTGCCGCCGCCGACGATCAGGACGCGCATTCCATCCCTCCCGCCTCCAGGATCTGGCTCCGCAGTTCCTCCAGCGCGTCGGTGGCCACGCTGATGCGGACGATGTCCCCGGCCTCCAGAACGACGTCGGGAGCGGGGAGACGGGCCGCACCCCCGCGGATCAGCACCGTGGGGATCACCTTCTCCGGGATGACCAGGGAGGAGAAGGGGCGGCCGGCCCAGGCGGGCGGAACCCGCAGTTCCACGATGGTGACCTCCCCGTTGCCCAGCGTGTCCATCACGTTCAGCGCAGGCTGACAGAGCAGTTGCTCCAGTCGGTGGACCCGCCACTCCGCGGCGGGGACAACCGGGATGCCGATGGCCCGGGAGAGGGCGGCCCGGTCCGGGC
>DAOUBO010000225.1:0-2736 GCA_034432695.1 Anaerolineae bacterium
GGCCGCGGCAGAGGAAGCGCTGAGGGAAATGGGATATCCGGGGGAAAATGACGGAATGACGGAATGATGGAATGACAGAATGACAGAATGAGGGAATGACAGAATGAGGGCAATGAGGGAATGGGCGCTCTCGGCGGCAGGGCCCGCTATCCGCGCCCCCCTGTGTTCATTTGTATTCCAGCCATAATCCGCGAAATCTGCGTTCATCCGCGTCCTAACCTAAATCTGCGAAATCTGCGTTGATCTGCGTTCAGTCTGCTGCAGCCTGGAGGACCGATGACGCAACCGCTCCCCATTGGCTCCATTGTCCGGGCGCGGGGGAGGGAGTGGGTCCTGCTCCCCTCCCCGGAGCCTGAGGTCGCCCTTCTGCGCCCCCTCACCGGCAGCGAGGCTGAACTCTGCGGCGTCTATCTCCCCCTGGTCCGGCGCGGGGTGGAGCCCCTGACGCCCGCCGACTTCCCCCTCCCCACCCCCGAGGGCGCCGCCGACGCGGTCGCTGCTGAACTCCTCTGGAATGCCGCCCGCCTGGCCCTCCGCGACGGGGCCGGCCCCTTCTGCTCCCTGGGCCGCATCTCTGTCCGCCCCCGCCCTTACCAGTTCGTCCCCCTCCTGATGGCCCTCCGCCTCCACCCCGTCCGCATGCTCATCGCCGACGACGTCGGCGTGGGCAAGACGGTTGAGGCGCTGCTGATCGCCCGCGAACTCCTGGCCCGGGGCGAAATCCGCCGCATCGCTGTCCTCTGCCCACCCTACCTCTGCGACCAGTGGGCCCGCGAACTGGAGGAGAAGTTCCACCTCCCCGCCGTCGTTATCCGCTCCGGCACCGTCGGCCCGCTGGAGCGGGAGACCCCGCCCGACCAGAGCATCTTCGGCTACTACCCCCATATCGTCGTCAGCATTGACTACGCCAAGTCCGAGCGCCACCGGGCCAACTTCCTCCAGCACTGTCCCGAGTTCGTCATTGTGGACGAGGCCCACGGCGCCGCCCAGCCCCCCGGGAACCGCCCCGCCCAGCAGCAGCGCCACTCGCTTCTCCGGGAACTGGCCCAGAAACCCGACCGCCACCTCCTCCTGCTCACCGCCACCCCCCACAGCGGCGTGGAGGAGTCCTTCCGCTCCCTCCTGGCCCTCCTCCGCCCCGACTTCGCCGCCCTGGACCTCCGCAGCCTGGACGAACGGCGGACCCAGGAACTGGCCCGTCACCTGATCCAGCGCCGCCGGGCCGATGTCGCCCGGTGGCTGGGGGCCGAGACCCCCTTCCCCGAACGGGAATCCGTGGAGGAGACCTACGACCTCTCGCCCGAGTACGCCCGTCTCTTTGAGCAGGTCTACGCCTTCAGCCGGGAACTGGTCCGGACGGGCGAGACGTTCACCGGCTGGCGGCGGCGCATCCGTTACTGGTCCGCGCTGGCCCTTCTGCGCTGCGTGATGTCCAGTCCCGCTGCCGCTCAGGCCGCCCTGGAAAAGCGCATCCGGGGCGAAGAGGGGCTGACGCTGGAGGAAGAGGAAGCCTCCGACGAGGCCTACGCCCCCTACATCTATGAATCCTCCGAGCGGGAGACGGTGGACGTCACCCCCGCCCACATCGTAGAGGAAGGGGAGCGGGAGATCGGGAAGAGCGAGCGGGAGCGGCTGCGGGGCTTCGCCCGTATGGCCGCCGCGCTTCGGGGCACGGAAGAGGACCACAAGACTGTCCGCTGCGCCCAGATCGTCGCCGACCTGCTCCGGGAGGAGCACGCCCCCATTGTCTGGTGCCGCTACATCGCCACCAGCGACTACGTCGCCGAGGAGTTGCGCCGCCGCCTCCCCACCCTCCTCCCCGACATCGGCCCCCAGGTCCGGGTCATCTCCGTCACCGGGGCGCTATCCGAGGACGAGCGGCGGGAGCGGGTGGCCGAACTGGCCCGCTTTCCCCACCGGGTCCTCGTCGCCACCGACTGCCTCAGCGAGGGGATCAACCTCCAGGAGCATTTCCCCGCCGTCGTCCACTACGATCTCCCCTGGAACCCCAACCGGCTGGAGCAGCGGGAGGGGCGGGTGGACCGTTTCGGCCAGCCCGCGCCCCGGGTGAAGGCCATCCTCCTCTACGGACGGAATAACCCCGTGGACGGCGCCGTCCTGGATGTCCTCCTGCGCAAGGCGCGGGACATCCACCGCACCCTCGGCGTCGCCGTCCCCGTCCCGGTGGACAGCGAGACCGTTATGGAGGCCGTCCTGAACGCCCTTTTCTTCCGCGCTCCCTCCGTCGGCCGTCAGTTGGCCCTTCCCCTGATGCCCGCCGAGGTCGCCGACCTCCACCGCCGCTGGGAGGAGGACGCCGAACGGGAGCGGATCAGCCGGACCCGTTTCGCCCAGCACGGCCTGCGGCCCGAGGAGGTGGCCCGGGAACTGGAGGAGACCGACGCCGTCCTGGGCGACCCGAAGGCGGTGGAGCGCTTCGTCCTCAACGCCTGCCAGCGGCTGGGCGCGTCGGCGGCGCCGGAGCGGGACGGCGTCTGGCAGTTGAAGAACCTGGGGGCGCTCCCGGAGGCCGTCCGGGCCGCGCTTCCGCCCGATGTGGACCCCGGGGGCCCCTGGGCGGGTCTGCTTTGAGATGCTCCCCCCCTGGCGGGGGCCCGGCTCGCCCCCCGCCGTCCTGGGCCGCCACCATCCCTTCGTGGAGGCGCTGGCTCGCTATCTCCTGGAAGCGGCCCTGGCCGGCGGCGCCGACGCCCCTGCCCCCCGCTGCGGCGTCCT
>DAOUBO010000226.1:0-2833 GCA_034432695.1 Anaerolineae bacterium
GGCGCGGCGCCCCCCCGCGTTGTCCTGGGGGCGGCAGGGGGGGGGGCCGTCTACGCCAGCCACGTCTATCATCCCCTCATCCTCTCCGGGATGAGGACGGCCGCCTACGAACTCTGGGAGCAACTGGGCAGGGAGGCCCCCGACGCGGTGGTACTCCCCCTGGGCCACGGGAGCCTCTTCCTGGGCCTGGCGCGGGGGTTTGAGGACATGCGCGCGGCGGGGCTGGTGGCCACTGTCCCCCGTCTCTTTGGGGCACAGGCTGCGGCCTGCGCCCCGCTGGCCAGGGCATGGGAGCAGGGGGCCGAGGAGCCCCTGCCGGTGACGGAGGGAGAAACCATCGCGGAAGGAGTGCGTATCGCTGTGCCGGTACGGGGGCGCGCCGTTCTGGCAGCGGCTCGCGCCAGCGGCGGGGGCATTCTGGCCCTTTCCGAGGAGGAAATCCGGGCCGCGCGCGCCCGCCTGGCCCGGATGGGCTTCTATGTGGAGCCGACCTCGGCGCTAGCCGTCGCCGCGCTGGACCGCCTGCCCAACCTGACAGGAACCGTGGTGGTGATGCTGACCGGCCACGGGCTAAAGGCCCGATAACGTTTCAGGCCCGGATTTCGGACGAATCATTGGGCAGATGGGAGCCCGGCCCGTCGGCTCCAACCCCGGGGAAGACCCCGTGGCGGGCGTTGGGGATGCGGTTGACGCTCCGAAAGCGGCCCGGGATCGTTCGGAAAGGGGTCAAAGAGGGCCAGCGGGTGGCCTCTCGGCCCAATCAATAGAATTTTAAAGGTACAGCGGGCAGCCCGGTTTCAAACCGGGGATGGGCTCATTTCGTCCAAAGTCCAGATTAAATCGGCCTATGCCCTCAATGCCCGATTTCTATCGCCGTAACCTGCCGCACTGGATTCCCGAAGGGGCGATGTACTTCGTCACCTTTCGGCTGGCCAACTCTCTGCCACTCCGGGTCCTTCAAGAACTCCAGGCCCGGCGCGAGAGCGAGCAGGCGGCGATCCGCGCCCGTTCCAGCGGTCAGCGGGCAGAGTGGGAACTGTGCAACCTGGAGAAGAAGTACTTCGGCTGGTTTGACTCCTGGCTGGACCGCTGCGTGAAGGAGAGTCCCCGCTGGCTGGCGGAGGAGCCCGTTGCCCGGATTGTCGCACAGGAGATCCACGCCCTGGACAACCAGCGCTACCGCCTGCTGGCCTATTGCATTATGCCCAACCATGTTCACCTGGCGATAGATACGGCGGGGTACGCCGTTACGCTCTCCCACAGAGGAGCCACTGCGTCCTACCCGCTGACCGACACCCTCAAACTCCTCAAAGGGCGTACCGCCCGGCTCTGCAACCTGGCCCTGGGGCGCCGTGGCCCCTTCTGGCACCATGAAAGTTACGACCACGTCATCCGCGACTTCCAGGAGTGCGAACGCATTGTCCGCTACATCCTGAACAACCCTGTCCGGGCAGGGCTGGTGGAGAATTGGGAGGACTGGAAATACTCGTTCGTCCTCTCCCTGTAACATGAAATTCATTTCGTGCATATTGCCGAAATAGATTTCGGCTTACGGTTTTGCTCACAGGCCATCGTAACACGAAATTCATTTCGTGCATATCGCCGAAATAAATTTCGGCTTACGGTTTTGCCCACAGGCCATCGTAACACGAAATTCATTTCGTGCATATCGCCGAAATAAATTTACGGTTTCGGCTTACGGTTTTGCCCACAGGCCCTTCGTAACACGAAAATTCATTTCGTGCATATCGCCGAAATAAATTCCGGCTTACGGTTTGATCCTGCGACGTGCGACCTGTGGCCTGAAAGGAGGCAGTACCATGCGAACCCCTGCGCGCATCCTGCTCGTTCTCCTGGCAGTCATCCTGGCCCTCGGGCTGGCCGGTTTCGGCGTCGGCTACGCCACCGTCCGCCGGCCCTGGCCCCAGATCAGCGGCACGCTGACGGTCCCCGGCCTGCGCGCGCCCGTCACGGTGGTCCGGGACCGCTGGGGCGTCCCCCACATCTACGCCTCCAATCTCCACGACCTCCTCTTCGCCCAGGGGTACGTCCACGCCCAGGACCGCTTCTGGCAGATGGAGTTCTGGCGACGGCTGGGCTCCGGGCGGCTGTCGGAGGTGCTGGGCCCGTCCGCCCTCCCCACCGACCGCTTCGTCCGCACGGTTGGCTGGCACCGCGCCGCCGCGCAGGAATGGGCCCAGGCCGACCCGGAGACCCGCGCCGCAATAGAGGCCTACGCGGAGGGCGTCAACGCCTACATCTCCACCCACCGGGGCCGCCTGGGGCTGGAGTGCACCCTCCTGGGCCTGATGGGCCGCGACGTGGAGCCCGAACCCTGGGAGCCGATCCACACCATCACCTGGGGGAAGGTAATGGCCTGGGACCTGGGCGGCAACATGAGCGCGGAACTGGTCCGGGCCGGCATCATCGCCCGGCTGGGGACCGGGGCCGTCCCCGACCTGATGCCCGCTCCGCCGCCGGACCGGCCCGTCATCGTCCCCCACCCGCTCACGGAGGCGACCCTCCGCTCGGTGCCGGAGGCCGTCTTCACCGCCCACTTCCTGGGCGAGGGGGCCGACCTGGGGAGCAACAACTGGGTCGTCGCCGGAAGCCGCACCGAAACCGGCATGCCCCTCCTGGCCAACGACCCCCACCTGGGCATCCAGATGCCCTCCATCTGGTACGAGGTGGGCCTGCACTGCGAGCCCAAAGGGCCCGACTGCCCCCTCAACGTCGTCGGCGCGTCCTTCCCCGGCTGCCCGGGCGTCATCATCGGCCACAACGACCGCATCGCCTGGGGCGTCACCAACGTCAACCCGGACGTCCAGGACCT
>DAOUBO010000227.1:0-5722 GCA_034432695.1 Anaerolineae bacterium
CAGTCGGGCCGGACCCCCTCACACTGATGGTGGACGGAGTCCGGATAGAAATCCACACCGACACCTGCCCCCTGGTCGCCGTCGGACATGACCCGGGGCTCTGGCTTAAGGGAGCGGGGCTTCTCCTGGGAGTCGTCGGTGTCGTTGGGACAATGGCCCCATGGCGCGCCCAGCGGCGCGGCCTTCGCGCGGCGCTGGCGCTGGGGACGCTCGGGCTGGCCGGAGCGACATCCTTCTCCCTCTGCACCACCGGCCTGATGGCCCGTTCCCCCTGGCACACGGGCCTCGCCGCCGCGTGGGGAGTGGCGCTGGCGGCATGGCTGCTATGGCCTCCGGGCCGCGGGGAATTCTCCCTTCAGGAGGAACTATGAAACCACGCCCCATCATCATTGGGGTGGCCGGAGGGACCGGCTCCGGCAAGACAACGGTAGCGATGAAGATTCTGGAGCGGGTCGGGGCCGAGCACGTGGCCTACATCCCCCACGACGCCTATTATCGGGACTTAAGCCACCTTCCCCCCGAAGAGCGTGCCCGGGTCAATTTTGACCACCCCGACGCGCTGGAGACCGACCTGCTGATAGAACACCTCAAGCGGCTGAAAGCAGGGGAGGCTGTGGAGGTCCCCGTCTACGATTTCACCACCCACACCCGCACCCATCAGACCCGTCGGGTCGGCCCGGCCCCCGTCATCCTGGTAGAGGGGATCCTCGTCTTCGCCGAGCCCGCGCTGCGGGAACTCTTTGACGTGAAACTCTACGTGGACACCGACGCGGACGTCCGCCTCATCCGCCGCATCCAGCGGGACGTCCGGGAACGGGGCCGGAGCCTGGAGTCCGTCCTCCAGCAGTACCTGACGACGGTCCGCCCGATGCACCTGGAATTCGTAGAGCCCAGCAAGCGGTACGCCGACGTCATCATCCCTGAAGGCGGACACAACGAAGTCGCCATAGAGATGGTCGCCGCGCGCATCCGGGGGCTCCTGGCGCAGCGAGCGCGGGAAAGGGACTGCGATGGCTGATCCCGTTCTGGTGACGGGCGCCACCGGTTTCCTGGGCCGGACCCTCTGCCCGTACCTGAAAGAGCGGGGCCACCAGGTTCGCGCTCTGGTCCGCCCGACCTCCGACCACGCCTACCTGGACGCCCTGGGGGTGGAGAAGGCCTGGGGGGACCTCCGTGATCCTGCGGCGGTGCGGGAGGCCGTCCGGGGGTGTTGGGCGGTCGTCCCCGACTGTGGCGGTTTTGGCCTGTTCGCCGGACGGGGCGCGGAAAACCGTTACATCCGCCGCGGGGTGGGCGGAGAGGGCCCCTACAGCCTGAAACTGGAGAATGAGGCCGGCCTCTGAAACAGCCAGGGAGGTCTCCGGAGTCCGGGGGGTCAGGCAGAAGGATAGGGAGGGTTGAGGGGATTCGCGGGGCGTCCGCTGGAGGGGGAGTTCCCGGCCCTGCGCGTCCAGGGCGCGGAGGGTTAGCCGTGGCCCGTATCCGACCACGTAGGCACGCGCATCGCCGGGCTGCACGCGCGGGCCCGCGGGGGTCATCTCCAGCGTCAGGCCCCGTCCCGGTACGATGGTCCCGGTCTCCCCGACCAATCCCTCTACCCGCCAGCCCCCGACGCGGCCGATCAGAAGCCCGCAGAGAAGAAGCAGAGCCCCTATCTCGGCTATGGCGGGGAAGATCGCCGATAGAGGAGGGGTCCGGTTGCGGAGGGAGCGGAGGAGGACCTCCCCACGTCCGAAGGCTCTGAGGAGCACAGCGAAGCCCAGGACGGAGAGGAGCAGAGGGATGAGGGGGGAGTTGCCCGCGGAGAACAATCCTATCCGGTGCAGGAAGCCCGTGGCGCGGCCGAATCGGGTCTGGGCGGCCCAGGAGGCCAGAAGGTCGGCGTCGGAGGAGAACTGGGGAAAGATGGTCAGGATCAGCCAGTAGAGGATGACGGCGAGAAGGGAGGCGGCCAGCAGGGCGTTCCCCGTCGCGATGCGCCAGAGCCAGCGCCAGATGTCCGGTTGGGGCGAAGTTTGGGCGGGCATCTCCGCGTACAAAAGCAGCCCCGGTGTGCGGGGCTGCGGGTAAGGGACAGGCATTCAGGAGCCACCCGTCGGAGTCGAACCGACAACCGGCCGCTTACGAAGCGGCTGCTCTGCCGATTGAGCTAGGGTGGCGCGCTGTTGATTATACCACAGATGCGGAGTCTGGCAAGCCGCGGGGTCTGCGGTGCAGGCCCGGATTGGGATGCTCCCTCCGGTCGCCATGGGCGCCGATCGGATTGGCTCTCCAGCCCAGGGGTGGTATAATACAGCCAGAATGAATTTCGGCTTACATCCCGGTGGTTTTTCCAAAGTCCAGGTTCTGATGGAGCGGGCCGGAAAGCGCCCGAGTGGATGCGGAGAGGGATGAGTGGATATGGAGGCACCGGAGAAGACAATCCCATGCGATATAGAGGCCGAAGAGGCGGTCCTGGGCGCTCTGCTCATTGACCCCGACGCGCTCTATCGGGTCGCGCCGTTCCTGCGCCCGGAGGACTTTTACCTCCAGAAGCACGGGTGGATCTACGAGGCGATCCTCGCCCTCCACGACCGGCGCGAGCCGGTGGACTACATCACCCTGCGCAACGAACTGGAGGCCCGTGGACTTCTGGACGAGATCGGCGGCCCGGCCTACATTGCCCGGCTGATGGACGCCGTCCCGACGGCCATCAACGTGGAGGCCTACGGGCGCATCGTGGAGGCGACCGCGATCCGTCGCCGCCTTTTAACGGCCGCCAGCGATATCGCTCAACTGGCCTACCAGGAGGGGCGGGACGTCGGTGAGGTTCTGGATCGGGCCGAGCAGTTGCTCTTTGCCATCTCCCAGCGGCGGGTCACCCGCGACCTGGTGCCCATTGAGGAGGTCGTCCGGCAGTACTACGACCGGATTGAGTACCTTTACGAACACCGGGGGGAGCCGCTGGGCGTTCCGACCGGCTTCATAGACCTGGACCGGCTCCTGGGGGGGCTTCAGAAGTCGGACCTGATCATCGTCGCTGCGCGCCCCGGGGTGGGCAAGACCTCCTTCTGCCTCTCCATCGCCCGGAACGCGGCCCGGCTGGGGAAGCACGTCGCTATCTTCAGCCTGGAGATGTCCGCCGAGCAGGTTGTCCAGCGGCTGGTCTCCGCCGAGACGGGGATTGACGCTCAGCGGTTGCGGTTGGGGCTCCTGAGGGAGGAAGAATGGCCGCTGTTTGTCCAGGCGACCGGCGTGCTGGCGGAACTTCCCATTTTCATTGACGACACGCCCGCCATTTCCGCCCTCCAGTTGCGGACCAAGGCCCGGCGGATCCACGCGGAGTACGGCCTGGACCTGGTGGTCGTGGACTACCTGCAACTGATGACCGCCGACGTTCGGGTGGAGAACCGGGTGCAGGAGGTCTCCTACATCTCCCGGATGCTCAAGAGCCTGGCCCGGGAACTGGACGTCCCGCTGGTGGCTGTCTCGCAACTCTCCCGCGCGGTGGAGCAACGGACCGACAAGCGGCCGGTTCTGGCGGACCTGCGCGAGAGCGGGAGTCTGGAGCAGGACGCGGACGTGGTTCTGTTCATCTACCGGGAGGAGATGTACAAGGCGGATACGGAGAAGCAGCATATCGCCGATATCATCGTCGCCAAGCACCGCAACGGCCCGACAGGGGTAGTCCAGCTCTTCTTCCGGCAGCAACTGGCCCAGTTTTTGGACGCGGAGACCAGGATCAAGCCGGTAGAGTTTGCATAGCGATGAGGACGTTCAGCGGGTTTCCCGAGAGGAAAACGGCCATCGTTCGCCTGCCCGAGCCGGTCTTCACCGAACTCCTGCCGCTGATAGACGACCTGGACGAACTGAAGGTCGTGCTTCACGTCCTGTACCGGCTTCAGCAGGGGAGGGGGCCCGTCCGCTACGTCTCCCAGCGCCGCCTGCTGGGCGACCCCGTCCTCCTGCGGGGGGTGGAGGGGCCGGAGGCGGTGCGCAGAGCGCTGGATCGGGCGGTGGAGCGGGGCGTGCTCCTGCAGGCCGAGGCCGAGGTGGACGGCCGTCCCGATGTAGTCTACCTGGCGAACTCGCCGCGCGGCCGGGCCGCGCTGGAAGCCCTCCGCCAGGGGGCCCCGCCGGAGGAGCCACCGCCTCCCCGACCCAACATCTTCGTCCTCTACGAGGAGAACGTCGGCCCGCTGACCCCCCTGATTGCCGAAGAGTTAAAGGAAGCAGAGGCGACGTACCCGGCCGAGTGGATAGAGGCCGCCTTCCGGGAAGCCGTCGCGCTGAACAGGCGGAACTGGAAGTATATCCGCGCAATTCTGGAGCGCTGGTATGCCGAAGGGAGACCGGACGAGACCAGTCGGCGAGATCGTGAGGAGGATCGCCGACGATACATTGAGGGAGAGCATGTCCGCTGGTAGAGGACAGGCACAGGGGCCGCGCCCTGGGGCGGCGATCGGGGCAACGGCCCTCCCTGCCGCGGCGTCGGCGGACGGCGCGGCCTGCCCCCATTGCCGTGGCCTGGGCTACGTGCGGGCCGATGTACCCATCGGGCACCCCGATTTCGGGAAACTCCTCCCCTGCGTCTGCCGGGAGAAGGAACTGGAACAGCAACGGCTGGCCCGGCTCCGGGCCCTGAGCAACCTGGACGTTTTCTCCCACATGACCTTTGAGACCTTCGCCCTGGAAGGGCCCGGGCTTTCGGGGGAACAGCAGGCCAATCTCCGACACGCGCTGGAAACAGCCCGTGCCTTTGCCGAAGGGTACGTCCTCGGCAACCCACCCCGTCCATGGCTGGTCCTCCGGGGCGGCTACGGCTCCGGGAAGACCCACCTGGCCGCGGCCATCGCCAACTACTGCGTGGAGCGGGGCCAGCCCGTTCTTTTCGTCTCCGTCCCCGACCTGCTGGACCACCTCCGGGCGGCCTTCGCCCCCACCAGCCCCGTCCGCTACGACCAGCGTTTTGAGGAAGTCCGCACCGCGCCGGTTCTGATTCTGGACGACCTGGGCACGGAGGCTCCGACGCCCTGGGCTCAGGAGAAACTCTTCCAGATCCTGAACTACCGCTACTACGGCCGTCTCCCCACCGTTATCACCACCAACCACGACCTGGAGGAACTCCCCCTGCGGGTCCGCTCCCGCCTGGCCGATCCGGACCTGAGCGTCATCGTTGCCATTCTGGCGCCGGACTTCCGGCAGGCTGGCGTCTCGCCAGAGTACTCCGACCTGAGCAGTCTCCACCTGCATACCCACCAGACCTTTGAGACCTTTGACCTGCGGGAGAAGGAACTGCCGCGGGAGGAGGCGGAGAACCTGCGCCGGGCGGTGGAACTGGCGCGCGCTTACGCCCAGAACCCTCAGGGCTGGCTGGTCTTCACGGGGACCCACGGCTGCGGGAAGACCCATCTGGCCGCGGCGGTCGCCAACTACCGGGCCCGGCTGGGACATCCGGTCCTCTTCGTCGTCGTCCCGGACCTGCTGGACCACCTGCGGGCGGCCTTCAGCCCCCAGAGCCCTGTCCCCTTTGACAAGCGGTTTGAGGAGGTACGTCGGGCCCCCCTGCTGATTCTGGACGACCTGGGGACCCAGTCGGCGACGCCCTGGGCGAAGGAGAAACTCTACCAGATTTTTGACTACCGCTACAACGCCCGGCTGCCCACGGTCCTCCCCGCTGCCGTCCGGGCTTCCTGCGCCGACCTCGTCACTGGCCCCGACCCGGCGACCCTGGAACTTCTGG
>DAOUBO010000228.1:0-1531 GCA_034432695.1 Anaerolineae bacterium
CCTGCAGGGGCACCTGGCCCGCCTGCTCTTCGGGCACCGACTTCCCGGCCACGTCCGCCTGGTCGGCGCCGTCGGGCGGATGGTTCGGCCCGACGAGATCGCGGAGGCCGTCCGATGAGCCAGTTCCTGACCCAACCCGAACTTCCTTTCTGCAAGGGCTGTGGACACCACCTCATCGTCCGCAACACGGTGAGGGCGCTGGAGGCGATGGGCGTTTCGCCGCTGGATGTGGTACTGGTGACCGATATCGGCTGGGGCCGGACTCGGTGGGGGCAACTTCGCCACCCACACCGTCCACGGCCTCCATGGGCGTTCCGTCGCGCTGGGAGCCGGGATGGCGATGGCCCTCCCGCCGGAGAAAAAGGTCATCGTCTACATCGGCGACGGGGGCGCGACCATCGGCCTGCAGCACATCCTGGAGGCGGCGCGGCTCAACGTGGACCTGACCGTTGTCGTCCACAACAACATGCTCTACGGGATGACGGGCGGCCAGCCCAGCGGCCTGACGCCGGAGGGGTTCCGAACTGTCCTGACACCCCAGGGCTACCCCTTCCCCCACCACGACCTGCCCCGCCTGGTACTGGACGCCGGTGCGCCCTTCGCAGCGCGCGTTGTTGGCCTGGGGGACTTCTCCGACGTCCTCCGGCAGGCGCTGGAGACGGAGGGGTTCTCGCTGGTGGAAGTGCTGGAGATCTGCGTCAGTTACGGTGTGAAGATGAACCCGGACCTGCGGCTGAAGGAACTGGCCCAGCAGGCTGGCTACGAGCCGGGGGTCTGGAAGGGGCTGTCCCGCCCCGCCTTCCGTCCTGCCCCCAGAGAAACCGCCTCGCTGCTGGAGATGGAGCCGGTAGAGGTCCGATACACCTCCCCGCTGGAGGAACGCTACGCGCTGATTCTGGGCGGCTCGGCCGGAGAAGGGGTCCAGCAGGCGGCGGAACTGCTGGCCCGCGCCGCCATCGCCGGAGGCCTCTACGCCACCAAGCAAGGGAGTTATCCGGTCACGGTGGGCGTGGGGTTCTCCACCGCCGAGGTCGTCCTCTCCCGCACGCCCATTTTCTACCACGGTGTGACCCAGCCCGACGGGATGGTCATTACCTCAGCGGATGGGCTGGCGAACCAGCGGGAGCGCATCCGGCGGATGACGGGCGGCGTCCTCTGGCTGGACGCGTCGCTCCCGGTGCCGGAGACGGGGGCCGAGGTACGGGTGCGGGACTTTCGGGAGCGGGCCGGCGCGCGCAACGCGGCGGGCTTCGCGCTCTGGACCTTCCTTCGGGAAACGAACGTCCTGCCCGCCGAGGCCTTCGCCGAGACCGTCCGGCGCAGCCCTCTGGGGCAGCACATCCCGGAGAACCTGCTGGAGTAACCGATGAAACTGCGGTTGCCGGCGCGCCTGGCCGACCTGCGCGGCCTGCTTCAGGCGCTGGACTGGGACGCACTCTCCCTGGCCGTTCAGCGGGAGGCGGCGGCGCGCCTGGCCATCGTCGGCCCGGTCAACTCCGGCAAGTCCACCCTCTTCAACCAGATGATGGGT
>DAOUBO010000229.1:0-3368 GCA_034432695.1 Anaerolineae bacterium
CATCGCCACTCTGGCCGTTCTGAAGCGGGAGGGCACATTGAATCTCCTGCTTCAAGCCCTGGATGCCCTCTGAGATGTGGGTAAAGTCAAGGGCTGGCCGGTTGACAGTTTCTCCCCTTTAGACTACAATACTCCTCACAAATCGGGTTTTGGGCCTGGCCGTCTGACGCTTTCCGCGCGACAGGACACACCCTGTTGCGACTGAACAAATGATTCCGGCAACAGGCCACCGGACACTTTTCTTCAGACGTGCCAGGCGCTTTCAGAGGTCTGACACGTCTGTCCGCTTTGCTGGCACGGCTGGTACGGATTTTCGGCCTGTTTGGGCCCTTTTCGCCCGGCGCCGACCTGTAACGCAAAAAGACCACGCAAGTTCCCAAAGAGCCACAGACACCCTGGGGGGAGCAAGAGCGATGAAAAAGTGGACCAGTGACGAAGTCCGACAAAGTTTCCTGGATTTCTTCGCCGAGCGGGGCCACACCATCGTCCCCAGCGCGAGCCTCGTTCCCCACGACGATCCCAGCCTCCTCTTCACCAACGCGGGGATGAACCAGTTCAAGGACGTCTTCCTGGGCATCGGGACCCGTCCTTACAAGCGGGCCGCCGATACCCAGAAATGCCTGCGCGTCTCCGGCAAACACGCCGATCTGGAGGACGTGGGCCGGGATACCTACCACCACACCTTCTTTGAGATGCTCGGCAACTGGTCCTTCGGGGACTACTACAAGAAAGAGGCCATCGCCTGGGCCTGGGAACTGCTGACGAAAGTGTGGGGCCTGCCCAGGGAGCGCCTCTGGGCAACCTGTTTTGAGGACGACCTGGGAGAACTCCCTCGCGACGACGAGGCCGCCCACTACTGGCGGACGGAGACCGACATTGACCCCTCCCACATCCTGTTCTTCGGCCGCAAGGACAACTTCTGGGAGATGGGCGACACCGGCCCCTGTGGCCCCTGCAGCGAGATCCACTACGACCGGGGGCCGGAGTTCTGTTCCAGAAAGGACGACCCTAACCACGTCTGCGGAGTCAACCAGGATTGCGGACGGTTCATCGAACTCTGGAACCTGGTCTTCATCCAGTACAACCGGAAAGAGGACGGAACGCTGGAGCCTCTTCCCGCCAAGCACGTGGACACCGGCGCGGGCCTGGAGCGGCTGGTCGCCGTCCTGCAGGGCGTGGACTCCAACTACAAGACCGACCTCTTCACCCCGATCATGGACCGGGTCCAGCAACTCCTGGGCCACAGCGACGAGGAGCGGGAGAAACACATCGTCGGCTATCGGGTCATCGCCGACCATGCCCGCGCGGTGACTTTCCTTATTGGCGACGGCGTCCTGCCGGGCAACGAGGGCCGTAACTACGTCCTGCGGATGATCCTTCGCCGGGCCGTCCGTTTCGGGCGGAAGATCGGTTTCACCCAGCCCTTTATGGACGAGGTCGCCAAAGTCGTCATAGACCGGATGAGCCACGTCTTCCCCGAACTGGAGAAGCGGCGGGAGTTCATCCTCACCACCATCCGGCAGGAGGAGCGCCGCTTCCTGAAGACGCTGGACGCTGGCCTGGCCCGGCTGGACGAGGTCATCGCCGGGGTGAAAGAGCGAGGTGAGACCGTTATCCCCGGCCGCGAGGCCTTCCGGCTTTACGACACCTTCGGCCTGGCGCTGGAGATCATCAAGGACGTGGCCGAGGAGCACGGGCTGACGGTGGACGAAGAGGGCTTCCACGCCGCAATGGAGGAGCAGCGGGCGCGTGCCCGCGCGGCCGAGATGTTTGAGGAGATAGACGAAGAGAGCCTTCGGGTCTACCGGGACCTGATGGACGCCATTCAGAAGAAGGGCCTGCTGGGACCGGAGGGGGTGGAGCACGACCCCTACACCACAACCGAAGTGGAGACGAAGGTCGTCGGTATCCTGCGGGACGGCAAATCGGTCCAGTCTGCCCGGCCGGGCGACAGGGTTGAAGTCGTCCTGGCGCAGACCTGCTTCTACGTGGAGTCCGGCGGTCAGGTCTCCGATATGGGCGCGATCGTCCGCTTTGCCGACGAGAGTGGCGAGGAGGTGATCTGGGAGATTGAGGTGAGCGACGTTCGGCGCCCCATCCCCGGCCTCATCGTCCATGTCGGCGAGGTCGTGGAGGGGACGCCGCGCGTCGGCGATGAGGCCTGGGCCCTGGTGGACTACGAACGGCGGATGGACATCGCGCGCAACCACACCGCCACCCACCTGCTCCACCGGGAACTGCGGAACCTGCTGGGCGAACACGTGGCTCAGGCCGGTTCCCTCGTCGCCCCGGACCGGCTTCGGTTTGACTTCACCCATCCCAACATCCTGACCCAGGACGAAATAGACCACATCGTCCGGGCGGTGAACGCGGCCATCCTCGCCAACTACCCCGTCTCCTGGGAGTATATGTCCTACCGGGAAGCCCTGGAGCGGGACGTGATCGCTCTCTTTGAGGAGAAGTACGGGGAGACCGTGCGCGTTTTGACCATCGGCTGGCCCGACGAGATCTACAGTCAGGAACTCTGCGGCGGCACCCACGTGAGCGAGACAGGCGAGATCGGCTCCTTCTACATCGTCTCCGAGCAGGGCATCGGTGCCGGCGTCCGGCGGATTGAGGCGGTGACGGGCCGCGCAGCGGTGGAATGGGTCCAGCGGCAACTCCGGGTCCTGGACGGAACCGCTGCCCATCTCCTCTGTACGCCGGAGGAGGTGAACCGAAAGGTCCTGGAGGTACTGGACGAACTCCAGTCGGCCCGGAAGGAGATCGCGCGGCTCCAGCGTCAACTGGCCCGCTACCAGTTGGAGCATCTCATGGAGCGAGTCCAGCAGATAGAGGGCATCCCGGTCCTGGCCGCGCGGGTGGACGTGCCCGACGTGGAGACGATGCGAGAGATGACCGACTGGTACCGGGACCGGGTGAAGTCGGGGGTGGTGGTGCTGGGGGCCGTTCTGGAGGGCCGCCCGTCCTTCGTGGCGGCGGTCACCCCCGACCTGGTCCAGCGGGGCGTGGATGCGGTCCGGCTGGTGCGGGGCGTCGCAGAGGTCGTGGGCGGCGGGGGCGGCGGCCGCCCCACCCTGGCCCAGGCCGGCGGCAAGGACGCGCGCCGCCTGGAGGAGGCCCTTCGCCGGGTCCCGCAACTCCTGCGGGAGGCCCTGGGCCATGCATAAAGAGAGCGGACGCGGATGAACGCGGATGAACGCGGATTGTGGAAATATCTCCGAGCAGCAAGAGCGACCCGGATGTGTATCTGTTCTACAAGCCCGAACGGATAGGGCGTTGGGTTTGTGCCGTAGCGAAACGGCTTGACGGTGACGGTTACCTGATTACGACCTATCCAACGGATGTGATTAAAGAGGGGGAACGGA
>DAOUBO010000230.1:0-15198 GCA_034432695.1 Anaerolineae bacterium
GTCTCCAGCCCCTTTGTTGTTATCCGTAGAGGTGGTGTTCCCGGATGTACGCTTCCACCGCTGGGGGAACCAGGTAGCGGAGCGAGCGCCCTTCGCGGGCCCGTCGCCGCAGGTCGGAGGCAGAGATCCCCAGTTGGGGCGCATCCAGCCAGACGACACGCTCCCGGATGCCGGGGGCAACCCTCTCCAGGACGTTCCAGTCCACCTCATAGCCGGGCCAGAGAAGGAGGGAACTTCTCAGGAATCAATCCCCAGGACCCGATTGACGCTGTCAATCAACTCCTGGGGGCCAAACGGCTTGGTGATATAGTCATCCACTTTGGCGATGTGAAGGCCGAGGACCTTATCTATGCTCTGCGCCTTCGCGGTGACGATGATGACCGGAATATCCCGTAACTCCTCGTCGGCCTTCATATGCTGGTAAATCTCCCAGCCATCCATATCGGGCATCATCAGGTCCAGCAGGACCAGGTCTGGCTTGACCCGACGGACGGTCTCCAGGCCTTCCCGCCCCCCGATGGCTCCGATGAGTTCAAAGCCCCGACGGCCCAGGATGAGACGAACCAGGTCTATCATCTCCGGTTCGTCTTCTATACAGACGATCTTCTTTCGCTGTTCGGACATTGTTCCCTCCCCTGCAGCCGCGTGCCCCAAGTATAACACTAACTGAGAGCACTGTCAATATAAGCATATCCGATTCTGGCTTTTTTGCAAGCCTTTTTATCAAACTGCAACGCTTTGTTAACGGGATCTCCGCGCCAGCAACTCCCGGTAAATAGCAACCAGTTGCCGCCCGACCCGCTCCCACGAGAAGCGGCGCAGGGCCCGTTGCCGGAGCCCGGCCCCCAGAGCCTGACGGAGGTCTGGCCGCTCCACCAGCATCTGGATCCGGTCGGCCAGCGCGGTGGGGTCGCCGGGCGGGGAGGCATATACGCCCAGCGAGCCCAGATACTCCCGGCTGACGGGCGTGTCAAAAGCCACCGTCGGCAGAGCCATTGCCATGTAGTTCAGTATCTTGCCGCTCCCCTCGGTGGCCGAAAGTTTCGGCGCGACCGCGATGTCGCCCAGCGCCAGGTGGGCCGGGCTCTCCTCGTAGGGGACTTTGCCGGTAAAGACGACCCGGTCGCCCACACCCAGGCCCTGGGCCATATGCCGATAGCGATCCTCTCCGGGGAACCCCCCGATAAGGAAAGAGACGGGGACGTCCCGCTCCTTGAGGAGCCGCGCGGCCTGAAGGAGTTGGGGGATCCCCTGCCAGTCGGCCAGCAGGCCCAGGTAGACCACCACGGGCCCCTCCGGCGGAAGCCCCAGCGCGGCCCGTCGGGCTACGACCTCCTCTCTGGTCAGCACGCCCGGCCGGAAAAAATCCCCGTTGACGCAATCGGGCAGGGGGCGCACGCGAACCCGGTCCCCCAGGTATCCCAACTGGATCGCCCCCTGCTGCGTGCTGGTGACAATAAAATCCGCCATCTCGTTGATGCGCTCCTCCAGCAGGCGGACCCACGGATACCAGGGGCCATCGGGATTCAGGAATCGGTGGTCCACCATCTCCCCCGTCAGGCTTCCCTGTCGGGCAAAGACGACAGGGAGCCGCCACGGCCGGCCGAGGACCTTGCCGATCAGCGCGCCCTCGTAGAGGTGCCCGTGGATGATGTCAAAACGACGGCGCAGGAGAACTCCCCAAACCCGCCAGGCCAGGAAGACGTCAAAGGCCAACTTGTGGAGGCTGGAGCCGACTTCGTAGTCGGCCCGCCAGGGGGTCGGACGACAGCGGAGAATCTCCAGGCCGGGGATGTCCCGGCCCAGGTAGTAGGTCACGATGGTCACCCGATGGCCCAGTGGTTGCGGGCCCCGCGCCTCTTCCAGAATGCGGACATGGCAGCCGTAGTCCAGGAAAAACGAGGTCGGCGCAATCATCAGGATGCGCAGAGGGCGGTCCATTGGCTCCTGTGGACTCCAGCCGTCGCCGAAACGCGCTGTCCTATTCATCCTTCCGGGGCGGACGGCGACGGAAGAGGCCGCCGAAGAAGATCTGCGCCATCTGATCGCCCATCGTCGGGACTTCTACCAGGGGCTCACCGACCTCCGGCATGCCCTGCGCCCGCTCCTGCAACCACCGACTCCGTCCCTCTATCGCGCGAGCATAAGCGTTTTCCACCGCCTCTTCGTCCCCGGCCAGAATCCATTCTCGCAGGTGCCGGAGTTCTTCCAGAAACATATCCAGCCGCTGGAGGAGGTTCTCCCGGTTCAGGAAGGCGGCTGCCCGCCAGGCCGAAGCCGGGCCCGCTTCCAGCGGCCCCGTCAAAGAGGCAAAGTCGTACCCGGCGATTTTGCGCATGTCCGCCCAGCCCGGTGCGTCCACCAGCGTGCGCAAGAGCGCCAGCGCGATGAGATGGGGCAGGTCCACCGCGCCCGCCTGGAGCCCGTCGTTCTCCACCGGGTCCAGGAAAAACGGCCGGGCCTTCAGGACCTCCGCCAGCGCCAGCAGCGCATTCACGGCTTCGGGAGGCGTATCCGGCGCTGGCATCACGCAGTAGAACCCGCCCTCAAAGAGGTCGGCCCGCGCGGCCTCGGGCCCCTGGAGCGGATCCCGCAGGTCCGCCTTCGGCCCCGGGATCGGAAAGCCGGTGACAAACTGCACGCGAGGAGGCAGATACTGCCGGGCCCACTGAAGGACGGGGACCTTGAGCGGAGCAGTATCCGTCACCACGCAGCCTTCCTCCAGGTGCGGCCCCAACGCCTCCATGGTCTCCCGGACAGCGGGAAGCGGCAGCGCCAGGATCACCAGCGAGGCCCCCTCACACGTGGCGGGGAGATTCCAGTGGGTCCCGGTCACCGCGCCGATCTGCGCGGCCCGGCGCGCCACGGCGGGCTCTATGTCGTGCCCGATCACATCCAGCGACGGCGACCGACGCCGCAGGGCCAACCCGATAGAACTCCCCACACATCCCAGACCGATGATCGCAACTCTTGTGCCCATAAGCCTCCGTTCGCGTTCATATTGCGTCTCATATCCCTGCTTCGGCTCCTTCTCCCCGCCACACTTCGCCAAACAGGGCCGCCGCGACGACCGTCAGGTAGAAGGCCAGGGGGGCCGTCAGGATGTAGCCCAGCCAGCACAGGCAACCAGTGTATGTCAGGAGAGTCAGGACGAGGTACATAACGACGGCGATGCCCAGAAGCAGGAGCCAGGCCGCCAGATACTCCCAGCCCCGTCGCCGAAGCACCGTCCACCAGCGGCGCACGTGGAAGGCCGCGGCCAGCCGATCCTCAGCGACGAACTGGGCCACCGCGGCGGGGAGGGGAATCCCTCCCAGAAGGTAGAGGATGGATCCTGCCAGGAGCCCCAGAAACAGCACGGCCACCACCAGCAGGAAGAGCCCGAAAGGAGGCTCCTGGTTTCGGAAAACCATCGTGAGTGTGGCGAGGGAGTAAAAGCCTATCCCGCCGAAGTAGACCACTGTCCCCGGCAGCAGGTAGACGAAAGCCACCGCGAGAGCACGCAGGCCGTCTATGAAGAGCCGGCCCCATTCCTGCCAGGGTGGCAGGCCGGGCTCCTCCCCCTTCATCACCCGGCGCATAATCTCCAGCGCGTAGCCATAGATAAATAGCACCGGGAGAACTGGCACGGCCAACCCTGCAAGGCACAGAACGGACCCGATCAGGAAGCGGTCCTCCCATTCGGGTCCACGGAAGGGGAAACGAAGAAGGGATTTCAGATCGGACAGCACGCTGCGGGACATCGCACACCTGCCTATCTGAAGTGGGATTGTCTCCTTTCCCATTTTAACCCGCTTTCCCTTTTTGGCAAGGGGATCCTGCGCTATGTCTCCCATAATTTTTTAGGGGGCGGCTTGACAGAATTTCCCCTCGGGATATACTCTTCCCCGGATGGACTCCGCTGGACTTTGGACAAACTGAAAGAGCCAGGGCGAGCGCCTTACTCATGCTTACATATGTGCTTTAAATGGGCCTTCCTGGGCTTTTGCGCGCCGGGGCCGGCCTTTAGCGCAAGATGAATCCCAGGAAGGTCGGCGAAGAGCAGCCGAGGGCTTCTGTAGGAGCGACCGGCAGGTCGCCCTGATCGGGGGGGGCGACCCGCGGGTCGCCCCTACCTGGGCCTTTTTGCAGCGCAAAATTCGTTCTGCGAGACACGCAAGATGCAAGATAAATCTTGCGCTACGGGCCGATTCTGTGTGGCGCAGGATTTATCCCGGCAGTTTACCCAATTGCGCTACGCCGTGGCGGTCATTCCGGATGAGCGCGAGAGGACGATCGGACACTGCTCCACGAGTTTCTGTGATTATCCCCAACTGGAACGGCGCTGCCCACCTGCCGACCTGCCTGGAGAGCCTCCGCCGCCAGACGTGGCGGGACTTTGAGGTCATCGTCGTGGATAACGGCTCCCGGGATAACTCCCTGGAACTTCTGGAACAGGCCTACCCCGAAGTCCGGGTCATCGCGCTGGGAGAGAACCGGGGCTTCGCGGGCGCGTGCAACGCGGGCATCCGGGCCGCGCGGGGTGAGTTCATCGTCCTGCTCAACAACGATACGGAGGCCGACCCGCGCTGGCTGGAAGAGGTGATGGCCGCGTTTCACCGTCACCCCGAAGCGGGGATGGTGGCCTCCAAAATGCTCCTGTTTGACCGGAGAGATACCCTCCATACGGCCGGGGACTACTACCGGGTGGACGGCCGCCCCGGCAATCGGGGGGTCTGGGAGCAGGACCGGGGGCAGTACGACCGGGAGGAGTACGTTTTCAGCGCCTGCGGGGGCAGCGCGGCCTACCGGAGGGCGATGCTGGAGGACGTCGGCCTGCTGGACGAGGACTTTTTCTACTCCTGCGAGGATGTAGACCTCGCCTGGCGGGCCCAACTGGCGGGCTGGCGCTGCGTTTTTGCGCCGCGCGCCGTTGTCTACCACAAATTGAGCGCGACGGGGGGAGGCCCCACCGCCAGTTTCTACGACGGGCGCAACTTCATCTACCTGCTGGCCAAGGACTATCCGGGCGACCTCTGGAGGCGGTACTGGCCTCTCATCCTGCAGGCCCAAATCCGCCTGGCGTGGGAGGCGCTTCGGGCCTGGCGGGGTGCCGCGGCCCGCGCCCGACTCCGGGGCATGCTGGCCGGCCTCCTGGGCATCCCCCGGATGCTGCGTAAGCGCCGGGAAATCCAGCACCGCCGCCGGGTGGACCGCGCCTACCTGGAATCGGTCCTGACCGGAGTTGACGAAACGCCGTAATCGGGTATCATTAGGACAGAGAGGCCCCTGCTATTTCGGCCAAAGCGCTCATCCCGGAGTGACGTTATGGCGCAGAACGACGAGGCCCCCATCCCGGAAAATCCGGGAAACATAGACTTTGCAGGTGGCCTGCTGGATATGACCGGCCGCCTGCGAAGCGTTCACCTGTACTACGGGCTCCTGCCCCTTCTGCTCCTGCTCATCCTGCTCGTCCCGGTGAGCATGTTCCTTCTCCGCTCCCGCTTGCTCACCACGCTGAGCGTTTTCCTGGCCATCCTCTTCCTCTCCTACCTGCTGTTCATTCTCCTGGTGTGGACGTGGATTGGGAAACGGCAGGTCGGGAAACTGGCCCTCGGGATCGTGGCCGCCCTGAACGTTCTGAGTGCCCTCTTAGCGTTTAGAGCGCGCGGCATCGTCCTCCTGAGCGGCGGCCTCTTCCTCGCCCTCCTCATCTTCCCGATCGCTCTCTTTCTTGTGGGGGGAAAACTGCTCCCCTTCTCCCCACCGCCTCCGGGGGCGACGCGCCGCGAACGGCTCCGGCACTGGTTCTCCAACCACTGGGAGGCGATGAAAATCCTCCTGGACTGGACGTCCGGAATCAACCGTCCCATCTGGGTGATCACCCGCGAGCCCCGCGAGGAGGACCGGATTGAAGAACGGCTCCCCGGCGATCCCCTGGCCCAGTTTGCCACCGGCCACGGCGCCATCCTGACCGACTGCGATATGGCAGTCGCTGTCTCCACCGGGATGAAGTTCAAGGGAGTGCTGGGACCGGGCCTGATCTTGACCGACTTCGCCGACCGCCCGATGCAAACGGTGGACCTCCGTCCCCAACTGCGGGCTTTCTGGGTCCATGCGATGACCCGGGACGGCATCCAGGTGAAGGTTCTGGCCTTTACGCCCTTCCAGATTGACCGGGGCGACCAGCAGCCCCGTCTGGGGGAACCCTTCCCCTTCCGCCGGAGCGCCGCCTTCAAGGCCATCCACGCCCAGATGCAGATGCTTCCGGAGACGGCCGAGAAGCGCTCCCACCTCTCCTGGGACATGCTGCCCTCCCTGCTTGGCACCCGAATCCTGCAGGATATTCTTTCCCGCTACCGTTTTGACGATCTCTACGCCCCTCACGGCCTTGGGGAGGAGCCCCCGCGCGTTGCCATCGCCCGGCAGTTCCGGGAACGGTTAAGGGTGGAACTGGAGCCCCTGGGCATCCAGTTGCTGGGCGGTGGTATCAGCAACATTCTGCCGGTGCGGGAGGAAGTTCTCAAAGAGCGGGTTCGGAACTGGCAGGCGGAGTGGGTTCGCCAGATTCTGATCCGGCAGGCGGAAGGCCAGAAAGAGCGCCTCTGGCGGATTGAGCAGGCCCGGGCCGAGGCCCAGGCCGAACTGATCATGGCCCTGGGCCAGCGGCTGACCGAACTGGAGCGGTCCGATAGCCCGGTATCGCCAGAGGACGTGGTACGGGAGTTCCTGCGGGTGCTGGAGGAGATGGCACAGCAACCGATGATGCGTCGCTATCTGCCCCGGGAGATGGCCGAAGAGGCCCGTCGTCTGCGAATGGAACAGGAGTAAGGCCGAGATGGTAACCCTAAAGTGGGCCTGGCGCTACCTGCGGAGATTCCTCCCCACGGTGGGACTTGCCCTCGTCGGCATCAGCCTGGCCTCGCTGGCCCTGGGATGGTTGCTGGTAGGCCGGTCGGCCGGATTGTTGGGGCTGGCTCTGGCCAGCCTGCTGATCGCCATCCCGCCGATCATCGCGCTGGCCGACGTCTTCCTGATCGCCACAACCTTCCTGCAGAAAGTTTACGACATCGGGTCTATGCGGGACGCCCACCGGTTCCTCCACCGCCTGCTCTTCGGCGTCTGGTATTTCGGCCCCTATCTGCTGATCAAAGAGGGGAAAGTCGCGCGCGGGGAGGGGTCCGTCCTGCACCGGGTCGGGGGCCCGGGATACCTGGTCATCTACAACGACAGCGCGGTGATTACGGAACGGATGGGGCGCCTGCACCGGATTCTGAGCACCAACCTGCCCAAACAACAGAACTATCCCTTCCTGGAGCCATTTGAGAAAATCTGGGAAATCGTGGACCTCCGTCCGCAGCAATGGACCTTCCCGGTTCGGGCGATGACCCGCGATGGGATTCCGGTCGTCTGTGAGGCGGACATCCGATTCAAGATAGACGACCGGGTTCCCGGCCCGGACGGAGAACCAACCTCCAAGCCCCCCATCCCGGAGGAGCCCTACCCCTTCACGCCGGAGGCCGTTTTCAGGGCTGCCACGGCCCGCTGGATCCGGGAGCCCGATTTCCAGGGCCCTCCGATGGACTGGCGGGGCCGGGTCGTTGTGGGCTTCACGGAGGGCATTCTGCGCAACATTCTGGCGGAGTATCGCCTGGACTGGCTCCTGGGGCCCACGGGGAAAAACGAGCGGCACCCCCGCGAGGTCATCCGGGATCGCCTGCACCAGCAACTGGAACAGGAGGCCCCCAAAGTCGGCGCGCGCATTCTGGACGTGCAGTTGGGAGAAATTCGGGTGGAGGACGAAGAGATTCCAGCCCAATGGGTGGAGGCCTGGCGGGCGGAGTGGGAGAGCCGGGCCGCGGCGACCCGGGTGGAGGGGGAGGCGGAGTTGCTGCGCATGGAGACCACACGCGCCCGGGCTCAGGCGGAGATGATGATCACCCTGATCCGGGAACTCCAGGCGGCCCGGGTGGGCGACGAGGAGGTCCGCTCCTACCTGCTGGCCACCCGCCTGGCCGAGGCCCTGCGCTGGATGTCCTACGACCCCTTCACCCGCGCCTTCCTGCCCCCCGAATCGCTGCGGACGCTCCGCCGTCTCCAGCAACTCCTGGGAGAGGACCGCGCCCTGCCCGCCGCAGGAGGTGTGGGATGAAAGCCATCTACCTGAAGACCGCCCAGCGCCCTGCCGCGCTCCTGTACCTGGAGGCCATCAAAGAGATGGCCGTACTGGAACTGCTGCAGGCGTTCCAGAGCCTCCTCTACCCTTCGGGAGACCCGCCCAGCGCGGGCATCCCCTGGCATGAGGCCGAACAGGTCGCGCTGGAGGCGCTGGACGCCGCGCGTGCCCGCCGGTTCGTTCTGGGCGAGGCCCTGGCCCTGCTCTGCCTCAGCGAGGCCCAGCGGGAGACCGGGCGCCTGGGGCCAGCCCTCTCCTCGGCCCGCGAGGCCTACGACATCCTCCAGCGCCAGGCGTCTATGGTCCAGCGGCACAACGAGGCCCTCGCCGCCTACAACCTGGGCCTCCTGCACCACCTCCTGGGCAACCGTCCGGAGGCCCTGAACTGGTACGACACCGCCTGTCGGCTCCTGGGGCTGGCGCGGGAGTTCTGGAGCATCCACAACCAGCCCGACGAGGTCCGGAAGTGCAGAGAACTGGAGAAATGGATCGCCCGTCTGAGCAGAACCCTCACCTCCCCTGGCGGCAGCGATTTCTCCATCCTGATCCCCGTTCCCGCGCCCAACGGCGGCGCTCCCTTCATCGCCCAGGTCCAAATGGGGCCCTCCTGGAGAGACTCCTCCGTCTTCATAGACGGCGAGCCCTACCGCATCCTCCTGCTTCCCACCTCTCAGGCCCGGGAAATCCTCCCGACCGGCAAGGACTGCCATATCTTCCCCATCCCGGAGGAGGTCCGGGAGAGGCTCGGTGTCGGCGAACGGGATTACCTGCTCTGCGGGCCCTTCCCGCCCGATCCGGGCCTCCCCTACCTGATTGTGGAGACGCCCGAAGGGGACGAATACGTATCCACCGCGAACTTTAAGCGGCATCCCAACGGCCGGGTAGAAATAGAAGGGAAAGCGGCAACGGTGATCGGGCTCTACTCTCCCTTCGCCCTGCTGCGCCCCGCTTCGTGAGGCCAGGATGGACGTTCTGGTCATCGGCGCAGCAAGCCTGGACGTCAAAGGCGTGGTGGGAGGCCCCCTTCAGATGGGAACCTCCAACCCGGGGACCATCCGCCAGAGCCCGGGGGGCGTCGCCCGCAACATCGCGGAGAACCTGGCCCGGCTGGGCGTGGAGGTCGCGCTCATCTCCGCGGTCGGCAACGACTGGGCCGGGCAGTACATCCTGGCGCAGGCCAAACGCGCAGGCGTCAACACCCGCTACGTCCTGGTCCATCCCGACCTCCCGACCGGCACCTACCTGGCCCTCCAGGACCAGGAGAAGCAACTCATCGTCGGCCTGGACGATATGAGCGCGATCGGGGCGATTACCCCCCACTACCTCCATCAACACCGCCGCCTCTTCCGGCAGGTGCAGATGGTAGTGGTGGATGCGAACCTCGCCCCTGAGACGCTGGAGACGGTCTTCCGGTTGGCCGCCCGGTACAACCGACCGGTTTGCGCAGACCCCACCTCGGTCCTCCTGGCGGGCCGACTCCGGCCGTTTCTGGGGCAACTGCACCTGGTGACCCCCAACCTGGAGGAGGCCGGCGCCCTGCTGGGAGAGGTCGGCCGGGCCTCCCGCCCCATCCAGATGGCCCGCCGCCTGGTCGCGAAGGGCGTCCGGCTGGCCGTCGTCACTCTGGCGGAACGGGGACTCTGCTACGCCACGCGGGAGGAGAGCGGCCACCTGCCCGCATTGCGGGTCCCCATCGTGGACCCCACCGGCGTGGGGGACGCGCTCACCGCCGCCGTCATCTTCGGCCTGCTGGAGGGGCTCTCTCCGGGGGAGGCGGTCCGGCTCGGCCTCTCCGCGGCCGCGCTGACCCTCCAGTGCCGCCAGACCGTCTGCCCCGACATCAGCCTGGAGCGGCTGTACGAACAACTCGTCGTCTGAAAGGACCAAGTGGACTTCCTTTCCAGGGTCTGGGCCATCCTGATCAAGGACGTCGCCACGGAATGGCACACGCGGGAGGCGGTCAGCGCGATGCTGGTCTTCGGCGCGCTGGCCCTCCTGACCTTCAGTTTCGCCCTGGACCTCCAGGGGGCAACCGCCCGCGCGGCGGCCCCCGGCGTCCTCTGGGCCACCGTCGCCTTCGCCGGCACCCTGGGACTCAGCCGGTCCCTCGTCCGGGAACACCAGACGGGCTGCATAGACGGCTTGCTTCTGGCCCCCGTGGACCGGACGGCCATCTTCTTCGGGAAGGCCGCGGGCAACCTGTTTTTCATCTTTGTGGTAGAATTGATCCTGCTGCCCCTCTTCGCGGGGCTGTTCAACGTCCCGCTCCTTCGGCCCGGCATCCTGCTGATCACGGTTCTGGGGACGGGGGGGTATGCCGCCGTGGGGACCCTCCTGGCGGCGATGGCCGTCAACACCCGGGCGCGGGAGGTCCTGCTCCCCGTCCTGCTCCTCCCGCTGGCCTTCCCCGTCCTCATCGCGGCCGTCCGGGCATGCGGCATCCTCCTGGACGGCGGGACGCTGGCGGACGCTCAGGGATGGATCCGTCTGATCGTTCTCTACGACCTGGTCATCCTGGCCGTCTCTACCTTGACCTTCGGCTATATTCTGGAGGAATAGCGTATGAACCGTCGTCGTGACTGGCCCGGTCTGGCCCTGGCACTGGCCTCAACCCTCGTCGTCCTGACGGCGCTGGGCATGGTCTTCCTCTACGCCCCCCGGGAGGCGACGATGGGAGACGTCCAGCGGATCTTCTACTTCCACGTCTCCTCGGCCTGGGTGGGCTTCTTCGCCTTCTTCGTGACCTTCCTGGCGGGCATCCTCTACCTGATTCGCCGGGAGCGCCGCTGGGACATCCTGGCCCTCTCCTCCGTGGAGGTGGGGCTGGCCTTCATCACCATGGCCGTCCTGACCGGCTCCCTCTGGGCCCGCCCGGTCTGGGGGACCTACTGGACCTGGGAGCCCCGTCTGACCATCTCCGCGGTCCAGTTGCTCATCTATCTCGCCTACGGCATGCTCCGCCGGACCGTGGAGGGGCCGGAGCGGCAGGCCCGCTTCGCGGCCGTCTACGGCATCGTCGCCTTCGTGACCGTCCCCCTCTCCTGGTTCGCCATCCGCTGGTGGCGCACTATCCACCCGGACCTCTTCACGCAGGGCGGCGGGATGGCCATCACGCCGCGGATGGTCCACACCCTGCTGGTCTCCCTGGCGGGGTTCACCCTGCTCTATGCGACCCTTCGGCCCCAGCGGATGCGGCTGGAGCGGCTCACTGACCAGGTGGCCGCGCTGAAGCGTCTTCTGCCCGGCCGTTCGTGACTCCATCCAGGGAGGACCCCATGGGCTACAAGACCGACTGGTTTCGGGGCATCTATCCCGCCCTGGTGACCCCCTTCACCCGGGACGGCCGGCTGGACGAGGAGGCCTACCGGCGGCTCATCCGCCACGTCCTCCCCCACGTGAACGGCGTCGTCCCCTGCGGCACCACGGGCGAGTTCTCGTACATGACCATAGAGGAGCGCCAGCGCGCCATTGAGGTCTGTCTGGACGAGGTAAACGGCCGCGTGCCGGTCCTGGCGGGCACCGGATGCCCCTCCACCCGGGAGACGCTCCGGCTGACCGAATGGGCACGGGACGCGGGCGTCACCGGCGTCCTGGTCGTCGCGCCGTACTACCTGAAGCCCACCTTCAACGAGGTCTACGACCACTTCCGCGCGCTGGACCGGCTGGGCGTCCCCATCGTCATCTACAACATCCCCCAGTGCGCCGGGACCCACTTCCGCTGGTGGACGGCGGAGGGGATGCTCCTGGACCTGGAGAACGTGGTGGGGATCAAGGACTCCTCCGGCGACATGCCCTTCCTGGAGGCGCTCTTTGAGAAGGTGAAGGGTCAGGTGGGCATCTTCGTGGGGCACGACGAGATCGTCCAGGCGGCGCTGGCGGCGGGCTGCGACGGCGCCATCCTCGCCTCCGCCAACCTCATCCCCGACATCTGGCAGACCATCTACCGGGCCACCCTGGAGGGCGACCTGGCGACCGCGCAGGAGTGGCAGGCGAAAATCCAGAAACTGGTGCGCATCGTCGCCACCTGCGGCCCGACGCAGGCCGTCAAGGAAGGGCTGGAGATGATGGGCATCCCGGTGGGCGTCTCCCGCCACCCCATCCTGCGGGGCGGGAGTTTCCGCCGGGAGGACTACGAGGAACTGCGGATGCAACTGGAGATGCTGGGGAAAATCCCCCAGGACGAGGTGGTCTACGACCTGGGCGACCGGCAGGTAACGACGCGGGTCGCCGCCACCCCCCACACCCCCCGCCACGTCTCTGGCTGGGCCCTGCGGGTGGGGGAAGGGTTCGCCGGTCCGCCTTTCCACGAGATCGCCCACGTGGACCTGCTGATTGGTCGGCGGGACGGGCCCGTCGGGCGGGCGATCGCCCGCGCACTGGAGGGGTGGGCCGCCGAGCGGGGACTCCGGGTCCTCATGGAGCGCCCGCTGGTCCTGCTGGTCCCCACCGTCACAATGCGGACGGCCCGCCAGCGGGAACTCTTCTACGAGTTCGCCGCCGAGGGCATCCGGATGGCGCTGCAACAGAACATAGAGAACGGCTTCCTGCCGGAGGAGGCGCTGGACGACCTGGCCCTCATCGTCAACGCCTTCGTCCATCCGGCCGCGTCCATCGGGCGGCGGGTGATGCTCAATAACTACAAAGCCACCGTCCAGGCGCTGCGGAAGGCCATAGAGGGCCGGCCCACGCTGGAGCAACTCTTTGAAGAAAAAGCGTCGGCGCGCCATCCCTTCCGGTACGCGCCGTGACCGGCCGCCGACGACGGACAAAGCCGGCGGCTGAAAGGGGGGATGCCCGGGGCGAATCACGGAACCTGTCTCCAGCATATCTTTTCAATCTACCTAATCTCATACAGGAGGGAAGGAAAAATGTCCCGAAAAGTGCTTCTGACCCTTGCACTGCTGGCCCTTGTCGCCGTGCTGGGCGGGACGGCCGGGTGCAAAAAGGCCCCCGCCCTGGGGACCGAGGAGAACCCCATCATCATGTCCTTCGTCCCCTCCGGGGACACGCAGGAGATCATCGCGGGCGGCGAACAACTGGCCCGGATGATCACCGAGCGGACCGGCCTGGTGGTCAAGGCCAACGTCGGCACCGACTTCGCCGCCGTCCGGGAGGCGATGGGCGCCGGGAAGGCCCACATCGGCTGGCTCAACACCTTCAACTACGTCCTGGCCCACGAGAAGTACGGCGTGGATGTCGCCCTGGTGACCGTCCGCTTCGGCTCCACCTCCTACAAGGGCCAGATCATCGTCCGGGCCGATAGCGGCATCCAGTCGGTCCAGGACCTGAAGGGGAAGGTGATGTGCTGGGTGGACCCCAACTCCACCTCCGGCTACATCATCCCCCGCATCTTCCTGAAGGCCAACGGGATTGACCCCGACGCCGACTTCGCCAAGACGGTGGAGGCCGGCTCCCACAACAACGTCGTCGTCGCCGTCTACAACGGTGACTGCGACGCCGGCGCGACCTACTCCGACGCCCGCAGTTCGGTGGAGAAGGACATCCCCGACGTGAAGGAGAAGGTCGTCGTCCTGGCGACCACCTCCGACATCCCCAACGACAACGTCTCCTTCATCAAGGGCTTCCCGGCCGATATGCGGCAGAAGATCGTCCAGGCGCTGCTGGACATCGCCCAGACGGAGGAGGGGAAGGCCGCGCTCAAGACCGTCTACAGCATTGAAGGGCTGAAGCCGGCCGACGACTCCTTCTACGACGCCTTCCGCGCCGATCTGAGCAAGGCCGGGATCAACATTGAGGACCTGGTGAAGAAATCGCCAGGGCCCGGACGTGCCGGGCACTTCGGCAGTGCCCGGCACGCCCTCCTGCAACCCCCATGCTGGAAGTCCGACGCCTGACCAAAGTCTTTCCCAACGGGACGGTGGCGCTGAAAGACGTCAGTTTCACCGTCGCCGACGGGGAGTTTCTGGCCATCATCGGCCTCTCTGGCTCCGGGAAATCCACCCTGCTGCGCTGCATCAACCGGCTGATTGAGCCCACCTCCGGGCAGGTCATCTGGAACGGGATAGACATCACCGCCGCCAGCCCCCGGGAACTGCGCCGCATTCGCCGCCAGATCGGTATGATCTTCCAGCAGTTCAACCTGGTCCGGCGCTCCTCCGTCCTGACCAACGTCCTCTCCGGGCGGCTGGGGTACGCCAACCCCTGGCTGAGCCTCCTCCACTACTTCCCGCCGGAGGATCATCAGCGGGCCCTGGCCGCGCTGGAGCGGGTGGGCATCGCCGACAAAATCCACAGCCGGGCCGACCAGCTCTCCGGCGGCCAGCAGCAGCGGGTGGGAATCGCCCGTGCGCTGATGCAGGAGCCGAAACTCATCCTCGCCGACGAGCCCGTTGCCAGCCTGGACCCCGTCCTGGCCCACTCCATCCTCCAGTATCTGGAGCAACTGAACCGGGACGAGGGCATCACCGTCATCTGCAGCCTCCACTTCCTGGACCTGGTCCACCGCTACGCGACGCGGGTCATCGGCCTGAAAGAGGGGATGCTGGTCTTTGAGGGCCACCCGAAGGAACTGACCCGCGAGCGCTTCAAGGAAGTCTACGGCGAGGAGGCGGAGATGGTCACCGTTGGCGGCCTATCCCTCTGAACCGGGAGGTCGCGATGGCCTTTTTCCGGAGACGTCCCCCGGGCCGGCCCCTGCGCGGGCTCTTTCCGCCGCCGCCCGTCCCGCCGAAACTGTTGCAGGCCAACCGCCTTCTGGCCAGCGGCGATTACCCGGCCGCGGCCGGGGCGCTGGAGGAATTGGCCCAGGCTGCGGAGCGACGGGGGCTCCCCCAGGCCGCGCCGCTGTATCTGCAGGCGGGCCGCGCCCGCATCCTGGCCGGGGAGGTCCCGGCCGGGATGGAGTCCCTGCGCCGGGGGTTGGATATCTTCGTCCAGAGCGGCCGTCTGCACAGAGCCCACCACGCCGGAGAGCGCATCGTCGCCGAACTGCGCGCCCGGGGACGGATGGCCGAAGCGGAAGAGATGGCCGCCTACCTCCGGTCGCTGTTGCCGGCTGGGCCGCCGCCCACGGCCGGACCGGA
>DAOUBO010000231.1:0-14382 GCA_034432695.1 Anaerolineae bacterium
GGGCACCTGCAGGTGCCCGGCCACCTTTTCTCATAACTCCATCACCCCCGCCAGGCTCCAGAGTTCCTGGTTGATCTCCTTGCGGAAAGCGACCGCCTCTTCCAGCGGAACGGCGACGGCGCGATCGTGGCGCCAGCCGACCATCACCCCTCTCTCGCCCCGGAGGAGGGCCTGGGCTGCGGCCGCGCCCAGTCGGGTCGCCAGCAGCCGGTCAAAGGCCGAAGGCCGACCGCCCCGCTGAATGTGCCCCAGGACGGTCAGCCGAATCTCAAACCCCAGTTCCTCCTGACGGCTGTTGAGATAGTCTATCAGCGCGCGGGTCCCCGGCTTCCATCCCTCCGCCACGATGATGATGCAATGGGCTTTGCCCCGGACGTAGGCGTCTCCGATGACCCGCGCGACCTCCTCCAGCGGGGTCTCCACCTCAGGGATGAGGGCCAGTTCGGCCCCTCCGGCGATGGCGCTCACCAGGGCCAGGTACCCGCAGTCGCGGCCCATCGTCTCTATGAGGAAGGCCCGATTGTGGGAGGAGGCCGTGTCCTTGATCCGGTCTATCGCGTCCAGGATGGTGTTCAGTGCCGTGTCCACCCCGATGGAAATGTCGGTGCCGTTGATGTCGTTGTCTATGGTCGCCGGCACGCCAACGACGGGGAAGCCCATCCGATGCAGTTCCAGCGCGCCGGTGAGGGAGCCGTTCCCACCGATAACGATCAGGCCGTCTATGTCCAGGCGGTTCAGCGTTCGGAGCGCCTCCCGGCGGCCCTTCTCGGTGTAGAACTCCGGGCAGCGGGCCGTACCCAAAAAGGTCCCGCCGTAGCCCATCACGCCGCCCACGGCCCGCCGGTCCAGTTCCACCACCTCTCCGTTGATCAGGCCGACGTATCCCCGGCGGACCCCCAGGACCTCAGCGCCCAGGTGGATCGCCATCCGGGTCGCCGCCCGGATGCAGGCGTTCAACCCGGGCCCATCCCCGCCGCTGGTCAGCACCGCAATTCGCTTCATCAACCCCCCTGAATCTTCTATATCTGTCTGTCTACCGCGCCAAACCCTTTTCTACCCCCGTCCTATGACTGAACGCGATCTGCGACCCGCGATAAGCGACCCGCGATAAGCGATAAGCGATAAGCGATACGCGATACGCGATATGCGACACACGACACGCGATACCCGCCGCATCTTCCTGCCCATCCTGATGGTCGTCGGATTGGGGCTGGCTGCCCGGCTGGCCCAGTACGCTGCCTGCCGGTCCATCTGGCTGGACGAGGCGTACCTGGCCCTGAACATCCTGCGGCGGGATTTCGTTGGCCTGCTGGCCCCGCTGGACAACAATCAGATCGCGCCGCCGCTTTTCCTCTGGGCCGTCAAAGCGGCGACCCTTCTTCTGGGAACCGATGAACTGGCGCTCCGGGTGGTCCCGCTCATGGGCGGCCTTCTGGCGGTTCCCCTCATCTACCGGCTGGCCCGGCAGGTGACGGGGACGGCGGGGGCGGTCCTCGCGACGGCCCTCTTCGGGTGGGCCCAGCCGCTGTTCTACTACTCGTCCGAACTCAAGCCCTACGCGACGGATGCGCTGGCGTCCATTCTGATCCTGCTGGCGGGGCTGCCTCTGCTGGAGGAAACGCCCCCTCCTCGCCGGACCGCTCTGGCCGCGGGATTGGGGGTGGTTCTGCCGTGGTTCTCGTATCCGGCGGCTTTCGTGCTGGGAGGACTGGGGGCGGCGCTTCTTGCGGACGCCCTTCTCCGCCGCGACGGGCATCGGGCACGGCGCGCTGCCGCCCTGCTGGCCCTCTGGGGAGCCATCGGGCTCCTGCTGTACACAACGGTTCTCCGGTCTGGCCTGGCGAACCCCTTCCTGAAGGAGTTCTGGCGGGAGTTCTTTGCGCCCTTCCCACCTCGCTCCCTTTCCGACCTGTACTGGTTTGCCCAGATGTGGTTTGACTTCCTGGTCTTCTCCGCCGGGCTGCCCTTCTACGGTCTGACGACCTTCGCCTGGCTGACCGGAGCCGTTGTGCTCTGGGGCGAGGGACGACGGCCCCTCCTTCTGGCGCTGGCCCTGCCTCTCCTGGGGGCTGCCGTCGCATCGGGGTTGAAACTCTACCCCCTCTACATCCGGGTCCTGCTCTTCGCCGTCCCGCCGACAGCGCTGCTGATCGCGGCGGGTGCGGAGGCCCTGTACCGGCTGCTGGCAACACGCTGGCGGGTGGTTGCGGCGATCTGGATCGCCCTGCTGGCCCTTCACCCCTTTTACCGGGCCCTCTCTGCCCTGAGGACCCCGTTGACCAACGAAGAGATGCGGCCAGTTCTGGAGGGGGTTCGGGCATCCTGGCAGCCGGGGGACTCCATCTACGTCTATCACGCCGTGGCACCGGTCTTCGCCTACTACGCCCCACGGTTCGGGCTGGACAACCCTGCGGCGTACCGGGTGGGACGGATTGCCAACGGCGATTTTCGGATTCTGGAGGAGGACGTGGCCCAACTGCCGGAGGGGCGGGTCTGGTTTCTCTTCGCACACATTCACACCTTCGGCGGGATCAGCGAGCAGTCCTTTATCCTGGCCCGGGCCGACGAGCGGGGAACGCGTCTGGCGACGTTCGCCGCGCCCGGCGCAACGGCAGTTCTGTATCGGCTGGGAGGTCGCCCCTGAGATCCGGAAAGTTCTATGCCGGCGCGCTCTATTTCTTCTTCTACGCGGCGATGGCCGCGCTATACCCGTTCCTGAACCTGTACTACCAGCGGGCGGGCCTGAGCGGCACCCAGATCGGCATACTGGCGGCGGTTCCAGGGGTGCTGAACCCTCTTGCCGCATCGGCCTGGAGCGCGCTGGCAGACCGGTTCCATTTCCATCGCGGCCTGCTGACCGTGGCGCTGCTGGGGACAGCGGCCGCCGGGTTTGCCTTTTCCCTGAGCGCCCGATTTCTCCCCCTGCTGGCCACGGCCGTCGTTTTCGCGATCTTCCTCGGCCCGCTGTTCCCGTTGATGGACAGTGTGGCGCTGGAAATCGCGAAGCGGGAGGGAACGGACTTCGGCCACCTGCGGCTATGGGGGACGGTGGGCTGGATTTTGTCGGCCTGGGCCTTCGGGTACCTGGTGGACCGCCATTTCCGGTATCTGTTTTGGGGGTTCGCGGGACTGATGGTTCCGGCAGTGGGGATTTCCCTCTTCCAGCCCCGGCGGGGATGGGCCTGGGAGCGGCCCGTCTGGGAGGGGCTCCGGCAACTGCTGGGCCGGCCCGATGTGGGGGTGTTTCTGATCAGTGCGCTCTTGCTCTGGGCCTCTTCCAACGGCGGGAGCCAGTTTCTGAGCCTCTATCTTTCGGACATCGGGGCAGGGGGAGGCCTGATCGGAGCGGCCTGGGCCGTGGCGGCCGTGAGCGAGGTCCCGATGCTCTTCTTCTCTGGCTGGTGGCTGCGCAGACTGGGGCTCCGGGGATTTCTCCTCCTGGGCTACGTCGTCTACGCGGCCCGGTGGTTCTGTTTCTCGGTCAATCGGGTGCCCGGCTGGGTGCTTCCTCTGCAACTCCTGCAGGGGGTTTCCTTCACGGCCTTCCTGGTCGGCGGCGTGACACTGATGGGGAGCGTGGCTCCCAGGGGGCTGGAAGCGACCGCGCAGGCCCTCTTTTCGGGAGCCACGATGGGATTGGGCGGATTTATCGGCTCTCTGCTGGCGGGGTATCTCTACCAGACGTACGGGATTTCCCGGCTCTATCTGGTGGAGGGAGGCGTGGCCCTCGTCGCCGCGCTGATCCTGGTTCTGGTTCCGCTGGGCCGTTCCAGTTCTCCAGGAGCGGACGCGGCCGGGAGAATTCGGTAGGGCGGATTGCCAATCCGCCGTAGGTTGGATTGCCAATCCGCCGTAGGGCGGATTGCCAATCCGCCGTAGGTCGGATTGCCAATCCGACCTACGCACTCAGAACGGCCATTTTGCCCCTTCATCCCCCTTGCCCCCTCTTTGAACGCTGGCTCTTTGCCCTGCGACCTCTCCGGAGACCGGGAAAAGGCGAAACCTGTGCTATGCCCGGAGATTCTGGCCGTTCGGCAGCCGGAACTACCCCCTGATCTGGACTTTGGACAAACTGAAAGGGCCAGGGAGAGCGCCTTACCTATGCTACATATGTGGGCTTTATCCATTTGCCGATGCCCATATATATGGGTGGCCCGTAGGCCGAAGGCCGAAATGAATTTCGGCTTACATTTGGCTTACATCCCGGTGGTTTATCCAAAGTCCAGCCCTGATATGGTGGGCGAGTAAGGCCCACACCGGGGGGTGGACAGGGCGTCTGCTCCAAAATCCAGCGGCCATAACGGCCCGGCTTCCTGCTATTTCTGTCCGCAGGGCAGCGGAAGGGTTTGCTGGGTCACGATAGGAAGCCCCTCGGCCACGCGGGCACGGCTGGGTTTCCCGTCCTGCGCGATGGCCCACTCTATCGCATGAAGGGCATACTGGACTGCCGCGTAGGCGGGGAGAGCCAGGTCTCCGGGGGGAATCCCCAGGGAGATTTCGGTGCAGGCGGCGACGAAGTCGGCGCAATCGGGTATGGTCTGGGGAGCGGGCCATGGGGTAACGACACGGGCCAGGGCGGCTGCATCTCCTGCTACGGCCCGGAATTCCTCCGCGGCCAGGTCTGGCCCGCCGAGGAACGCACCCCGCCAGCCCTGGGCGTAGAGGGCCGCCAGGGCCTCGCCGCAGTCCACGGGCGGTGCGTCGCAGAGAAGGATGGGCGGCGGGTCGCGCCAGCGGAACGCAGCGCTGGGGCGGCCGATGGGATCCAGGGGGATCCCCCGCCTCGCGGCTTCCCGCAGCAGGGCCTGCCCCAGGGGGCCACCGTCGGTGAGCAGGCCGGCCGCGGTGAGCCCTTCCAGCATCTGGGCCGCCAGTTCGTCCGCGTCCGGGCCAACGCGGAAGACGGCGCCCGGCCCGGCAGTCAGCGCGGGGTCCAGGACGGCGGGGGCCAGCAGGGGGACCCCCGCGCGGGCATAGACGGGGAGCGCAGCGCAGGGCGTCGCTTCCCGGAAGTGGCCGATGGCGACGACGACCGCGGGGTCCACGGCGAGTTTCTCCGCCTGCTGTCGGGCCATTTCGGGGTCGGCGCCGTCGTCGTAGGCGACCAGTTCCACGGAGTACGCGGGAGTGCCCACACCGCCTGCCGCGTTGGCTTCCCGCAGGGCCAGCCGGACGGCGGCAAAGAGGCCGTAGCCCAGGTACCGGTAACGGCCCTCAAAGGGGGCGACCAGCCCGATTTTGACAACAGGACGGGTCGTACCGGGCACCCGGCAGGCGGCCAGCAGAAGAAGCAGGCCAAGGGTCCAGCGAGCCAGACGTCTCACCGGACGCGCCGGATCTCAAAGACGACGGGATTCCATGCGTCGGGGCAGGCGTGGGTAGCGACGTCGGGATCTTCCAGCCAGGGGAAGATCGCTCCATACCGCATCGCGAAGACCTTGGGCAGCATGGAATACAGGGCGCTGATGCAGATCTTCCCCTGGACGGTGAGTCCGTCAAAGACGACCTCGTCGCCCACCTGATGCCCGGCCGCGCAGTGACCTTCCTGCCGAACGACGCGGGCTATGACCGTGTAGCCGGTGGCGGGGGGTTGGGACATAGCGCCTCCTTCAGGGAACACGCGAACCGTACAGCGCGAGGGGCCGCCAGGCCAGGCGGTGGATGGGGGAGGGGCCCAGCCGCTCCAGGGCACGGCGGGGGTGGGGAGTGCCGTAGCCCTTGTGGGCCGCGAAGCCGTAGCCGGGATATTCCCGGTCCAGTTCCGTCATCGTTCGGTCCCGCTCCACCTTGGCAATGATGCTGGCCGCGGCGACGGAGAGACAGCGCTGGTCCGCTTTGGAGAGGGAGCGTTGGGGGAGGGGAACTTCGGGCAGGCAGATGTAGTCCAGCAGGAGAGCATCTACCCGTTCGCCCAGTTGAGCGACGGCGCGGGCGATGGCCAGGCGAGTGGCGGCCAGGATGCCCAGGGCGTTGATCTCTCCCACCTCTGCCCGGCCGACGCCCACGGCCAGCGCGACTTCCCGGATGATGAGGTACAGAGCCTCCCGCCGGGCGGGCGTGAGTTGCTTGGAATCCCGGACGCCTTTCAGAAGGAGGGGGAGATCGGGGCGGTCCAGGGGGAGTATCACCGCGGCGGCGTAGACGGGGCCGGCCCATGCGCCCCGTCCGGCCTCGTCCACGCCCGCGATGTGTCGGTAGCCGCGGGCCCGGAGCGCCTGCTCTTCGCTCAGGTCGGGAAGGAGGAGATCCGTTCGCCGCATCGGCAGCGTTCAGGCTTCAGGAAGCCGAGGGGGGCGGTCGTAGAGCCCGGCCCGCCCGTTGCGACGAATGCGGATGACCTCCCAGAACATGTTCCACGAATCCCGCAGCGGGCTGACCCGGCTCCCCTCGCCGTAATACCAGTCAATGGGGACTTCCACGATCCGGTATCCCCGGCGGCGGGCGATGTAGAGAATTTCCACGTCAAAGGCCCAGCCGTCCAGGACCTGGACCGAGAAGAGATCGCGCGCGACGTCCCGCCGGAAACATTTGAAGCCGCACTGGGTATCCTGAATGCCGGGAACGGCCAGGAGTCGGACGACCCCGTTGAAGACGCGGCCCATCAGGTGGCGGTACCAGGGTTCGCCGATGCGACGGGCACCGGGCACTTCCCGCGAGGCGATGGCGACGTCGTACTCGGAAAGGGCGGGGGGCAGGAAGCGGGTGACCTGCTCTATCGGCATAGAGAGGTCGGCATCGCAGATGAAGAGATACTCCCCCCGGCCCTCCAGCATCCCCTTACGGACGGCGGCGCCCTTTCCCCGGATGGGCTGGTAGAGCAGGGAGACGATGGGGTGTTCAGCGGCTGTGGCCCGGACAATCTCCGATGTCCGGTCGGTGCTGGCGTTGTCCACCACCAGGATTTCCACCGGGTAGGGCTGGGCCTCGGCGAAGGCCACAACCTGGGGCAACGTCGTCGGCAGGCGTCGCTCTTCGTTGTAGGCGGGAATGACGATGGTTAGAAAGGGAGAGGATTCCTGCATTCAGCGTTCCTATCTGGTGTCGGAGTGCAGTTGCGCGACGGCGGCCGCGATGGCCTGCCGATCCGGGAGGCCGACTCCCATATAGACGGCCTTGCCTTCTCTATCCAGGACCAAAAAGGTGGGGACGGCCCGGATGCCGTACTGACGGATCAGGATTCGCCCCACCTGGCTGCTGACCTCTATCCGCAGGACTTTTGCCTCCCCTTCCAGTTCCCGTTCCAGCCTGTCCACGACAGGTTTGGCCATCAGGCACGCGCTTCAGGTGTTGGAGAAGACTTCCACCACCGTTGCCGGTCCGGTCTGAACCTCGGCCTGGAAGGCCTCCGGAGAAAGGCGGTCAGCGGGGGTCCGCAGGAGAAGCCACGCGCCGATCAGAAGGCCGAGAACCAGGAGAGGAACCCAGTTCTGGCGCACGAAGTCGGAGAGCATCAGAGCGAGCGTGTTCATCCACTGCCTCCATGTCTGGCTGGGGTAATTGTAATGCGGGAGGGGAAATCTGTCAATGGGGTCGGCGGTCAACAGACGGTTTCCTTGACAAATGGGTCAAAAATGGTAAAGTATTGAGGCCAGACCTCCTGGGGAGGGCTCCGCCGGGATGAAGAACGGACCTGAACGGACCGCCGGTTTTGAGGAGGTGCCGCATACGGCCGATGTGGCCCTGCGGGTTTGGGGACGGGACCTGAAGGAACTTTTCGTCAGCGCCGCGCGGGGCCTGGCCTGGCTGATGGCCGACCCGGAGACCGTCCACCCCGAAAAGGAGGTCCCGCTGGACCTGAGTGCGCCGGACGTGGAGACGCTGCTGGTGACCTGGCTGGGGGAACTCATCTACCTGAACGAGCGGGACGGCCTGGTCTTCACCGAGTTTGACCTGGAAGAGGTCACGCCGACCCGCCTGCGGGGGGTGGCCCGGGGCGGACGGGCGGGCGAAATCCGCCGCTTCGTCAAAGCCGCCACCTTCAGCAATCTCGCCATTCGCCCCACCGACCGCGGCCTGGAGACCACCATTACGTTTGATGTGTGAGGGTAACCACGGATTACACGGATTACACGGATGAATCTCCGCAAAAACTCACCGCAGAGGCGCCGAGAGCGCAGAGTTTTACATTAACTCAATCTCTGCGCCCTCTGCGTCTCGGCGGTTTAAAAAACCTTTTTGCAGTGGACTCACGGATTCCCACCCTGAAGGGAAAGCAATCTGTACCATTCGTGCAATTCGTGGCTTTGAAAAGAAGCCCGGAGGTGCGAGCATGGTGGAGAAAAAGGACTTCCGTCGGGTGGACAAATTCATCTGGGAGTTGCCGAAGGAGACCCGTCCGGATATGCGGGTACCGGCCCGGATCTTCGCCAGCGCGGAGATGCTGGACTCTGCCTTCCGCGACCGGACGGTGGAGCAACTGATCAACACGGCGACGCTGCCGGGCATCCTCAAGTACGCGATGGCCATGCCCGACTTCCACGAGGGCTACGGCTTCCCCATCGGCGGCGTCGCGGCGATGGACGCAAAGACGGGGGTCATCTCCCCCGGCGGGGTGGGCTACGATATAAACTGTATTGCCGGGGATAGCCGCGTCCTCCACGAGTTCGGCTACACCCTCCCCATCGCCCGGATGCAGGAGGGGTGGGAGCAGGCCCGCCTTCGCTGTCAGGACTTCGGCGCAGGACGGGAAGCCAGTACCCCCGTCGTCCTCTACCTCCGCCGTCGGCCCCACACCCCCGTCTACCGGCTGCGGACGGAGACCGGGGAGGAGATCGTCGCCACCACCGATCACCCCTTCTGGACCCCGTACGGCATGCGGCCCCTGGAAACGCTCCAGCCCGGGGACCGGGTCGCCCTGTACCCCTTTGAGGGGGTGGAGTACGAGGAGCCGGAGGACCGGGTTCTGGTGGACGAGGGGGACCTGGACCGGGTGCTGCGGACGCTGGGCAAGGAGGGAGGCAACGCCCCGGCCCAGATTCGGGCCCGGCTGCGCCGCCTGGGCCTGCTTCCCCTTCGCCTCAATTCCCCGGCCATGCCCCACCTGCTCCGGCTGCTGGGATACCTCTTCGGCGACGGCACCCTCTACTTCACGAGCGGCGCCGGCAAGGGAGTCGTCTGGTTCTACGGCCAGCGGGAGGACCTGGAAGCCATCCGGGCCGACGTGGCCGCCCTGGGTTTCACCCCCTCGCGGGTCTATACCCGCCGGCGGCAACACCAGATCCGGACACCCTACGACGAGTACGAGTTTGAGACCGACGAGCACAGTTTCAAAGTCGTCGGCAGCGCCTTCGCCGTGCTGCTGGTCGCGCTGGGCGCGCCGGTGGGAGCCCGGTCCACGCAGGACTTCGGCCTCCCCTCCTGGCTCTTCGCGGCGCCCCGCTGGCAGCAGCGGCTCTTCCTGGCCGCCCTCTTCGGCGCCGAACTCTCCGCCCCCGCGACGTACGACGCCCACGGCACCAACTTCTACACGCCCGTCCTCTCCCTGAGCAAACGGGAGGGCTTTGTGGAAAGCGGGCAGGCCTTCCTGGAGGGGGTCTCCCGCCTTCTGGAGGGCTTCGGCGTGGAGACGCTCACCATCTCCCGGCGGACAGAGCAGACCTGCCCCGACGGCTCCCGCTCCGTCCGGCTGCGGCTGGTCCTCTCCTCCCGGCCGGAGAACCTCATCCGCCTCTGGGGACGGGTCGGGTTTGAGTACAACCGTCGGCGCCGGTGCGAGGCGCTGGTCGCCGTCCAGTACCTGAAGGAGAAACTCCGGGCCGTCGCCGAACGGGAGGCGGTGGCGGAGGCGGCGGTCGCGATGCGCGCGGCGGGCGTCGCCCCGGCGCAGATTTACGCCCAGCTGGAGGGGCCGGTGAACCGGCGCTTCCTGGAGCGCTCCCTCTACGAAGGGCGCCGGACCGCCCCGAGGGTGGCCGTCAACTTCCTGGATTTTGAAGCCTACCGGCAGGAGGCGACGGCCGGCCTGGGCGAGAGCGGCATGGTCTGGGGCCGGGTGGCCTCCATAGAGCCGCTGACGGATTTTCAGGAGGACGTCTACGACTTCACCGTCGCCCATCCGGACCACAACTTCATCGCCAACGGATTTGTCCTCTCCAACTGCGGCGTCCGCCTCCTGGCCTCCCATCTGGAGAAAGAGGAGGTGGCCCCGTACCTGCGGGACCTGACCAACGCGCTCTACCGGGCGTGCCCCAGCGGCGTGGGCGAGCCGGGCCGCATCCGCATCTCCCCGCGCGAACTGGACGAACTGGTGGTGGAGGGGGCCCGCTGGGCGCTGAAGCGGGGCCAGGCGCGGGAGGAGGACCTGGCCCATACCGAAGAGGAGGGGACCCTCCCCGGCGCCGACCCCAGCAAGGTGAGCGCGCGGGCCCGGGAGCGGGGCGGCGACCAGATCGGCTCCCTGGGCGCGGGCAACCACTTCCTGGAGATTGACGTCGTGGAGGAAATCTACGACCCCGAGGTGGCGAAGGCCTTTGGCCTGCGGGAGAACCAGATCGTCGTCCAGATCCACTGCGGCTCCCGGGGCTTCGGCCACCAGATCTGCGACGACTACGTCAAGAGCCTCCAGACCGCCGTCCAGAAGTACGGCATCACCATCCCCGACCGGGAACTGGTCTGCGCGCCCATAGACTCCCCCGAGGGGCGGGCCTACTACGGCGCGATGGCCTGCGCGGTCAACTACGCCTTCGTCAACCGCCAGGTGCTGGCCATGGGGGTCCGGGAGGCCTTCCGGGACGTCCTCCAGGGCAAGGTCCGCAACTGGGACCTCTATCAGGTCTACGACGTGGCCCACAACATCGCCAAGTTTGAGGAGCACGAGATAGACGGCAGGCGGGTGCGGGTCTGCGTCCACCGCAAGGGGGCCACGCGCGCCTTCGGGCCGGGCCGTCCGGAGGTCCCCAAGGCGTACCGGGACGTGGGCCAGCCGGTCCTGGTCCCCGGCTCTATGGGCACCGAGTCGTACGTGCTGGTGGGGACGGGCCGGGCCATGGAGATTTCCTTCGGCTCCCCCTGCCACGGGGCCGGACGGGTGATGAGCCGCTCCCAGGCGCTGAAGAAGATCTGGGGCGCCGACCTCAAGCGGGAACTGGAGGAACAGGGCATCGTCATCCGGGCCGGGAGCACCAAGGGGCTGGCGGAGGAGGCGCCGGCGGCCTACAAGAACGTCAGCCAGGTGGTGGAGGTGGTGCACGGCGCGGGGCTGGCCCGCAAAGTCGCCCGCCTGCGCCCCCTGGCGGTGATTAAGGGATAATCCCGTGGGGGCTGCGGCGCGTCTTCGGGGCGCGTCGCACTTTCCAGCCGATTTCCAGACCTTCCGGAGAAGGCCGGGGACATTCTCCCGGCCTTCTTTTCGTTTCCCTGGCGTCCATCTCGCACTTTTGGCGCTTTCCAGGGAGCGGTCTACATTTTTCCCCTCTAACGGAACTCTAATCCCCCTCCAGCGCGTTTCTAACCGCCAAGGTTTAACATAATATCGGCAATGCACTGTTATGAGGCGATGGGTAGGCCGAGAAGGCCTTTGTGGGGGCAAAAAGCCGTCAAGCAGGGTCAGAAACCACGAATCTCACGAATTGCACGAATGATCTCGCTGCAAAAACTCATCCCAGAGGCGCCGGGAGCGCAGAGTTTTCCATCACCCTGACCTCTGCGCCCCCTGCGTCTCGGCGGTAAAACCAGATGCAGGGCAACTGCGAGTAGTTGCCCTGCATCTGCGAACAGTTGCCCCACGCCGCGGTGAAAACAAATCTGGTCGGAAGGGGGGTGAAGAATATGGTGGATTTGAATCGGTTTACGGAAAAAGCACAGGAGGCGGTCTTCACGGCTCAGCGGCTGGCGAGCGAATACAACCACAGCCAGATAGAGCCGGAGCATTTGCTGCTGGCCCTGGTCCGGCAGGCCGACGGGGTGGTGCCCCAGGTGCTGGCGAAGATGAACGTCCCGCCGGAGACCGTCGCGCTGGCGACGGAGCGCGCGCTGCGGGAGAAGCCCAAAGTCTACGGCCCGACGCAGATCGGGCTTTCCCGCGACCTCTCCCGCGCGCTGGAGGAGGCGGAGAAGATCGCTGCCCGGATGCGGGACGAGTTCATCAGCACGGAGCATCTCCTGCTGGCCCTGCTGGGGCCGCACGGGAACGGCGCCGCGCGCATCCTCGCCGCCCACGGCATCACCGAGGACGCCGTCCTGCGCGCGCTGACCGCCATCCGCGGCAGCCAGCGGGTCACGTCCCAGAACCCGGAGGCCACCTACCAGGCGCTGGAGAAGTACGGGCGGGACCTCACCGCGCTGGCCCGTCAGGGGAAACTGGACCCGGTCATCGGGCGGGATGAGGAGATCCGGCGCGTGATGCAGATCCTCAACCGCCGCACCAAGAACAACCCGGTCCTGGTGGGCGACGCGGGCGTCGGGAAGACGGCCATCGTGGAAGGGCTGGCCCAGCGCATCGTCCGGGGCGACGTCCCGGAGGGGCTGAAGAATAAGCGCATCGTTGCGCTGGACCTGGGCGCGCTGGTCGCCGGGGCCAAGTACCGGGGCGAGTTTGAGGAGCGCCTGAAGGCCGTCCTCAAAGAGGTGACCGACGCCGAGGGGGAAATCATCCTGTTCATTGACGAGATCCATCAGGTCGTCGGCGCGGGGCGGGCCGAGGGCGCCCCGATGGACGCGGCCAACATCCTCAAGCCGATGCTGGCCCGGGGCGAACTCCGCTGCATCGGCGCAACGACGCTGGACGAATACCGCAAGTACATTGAGAAAGACGCCGCGCTGGAGCGGCGCTTCCAGCCCGTCTACGTGGACGAGCCGTCGGTGGAGGATACCATCAGCATCCTGCGGGGGCTGAAGGAGCGGTACGAAGTCCACCACGGCGTCCGCATCCAGGACGCCGCGTGCATCGCGGCCGCCGTCCTCAGCCACCGGTACATCGCCGACCGGCACCTGCCCGACAAGGCCATTGACCTGATAGACGAGGCCGCGTCCCGCCTGCGGATGGAGATAGACTCCAAGCCCGCCGAACTGGACGAGGTGGACCGGCGCATTATGCAACTGGAGATTGAACGGGAGGCGCTGAAGAAGGAGACGGACGAAGCCAGCCGGGAGCGGCTCCAGAAACTGGAGAAGGAACTGGCCGACCTGCGGGAGCGGAGCGAGGCCCTGCGGGCCAGGTGGGAGCGGGAAAAAGCCGCCATCCAGGCCCTGCGGGAGACGAAGGAGCGGATTGAACAGGTCCGCCACCAGATTGAGGAGGCCCAGCGGGCTCTGGACTACGCCCGCGCGTCCGAACTCCAGTACGGCGTCCTGCTGGAACTGGAGCGGCAGCGGCGGGAGCAGGAGGAACAGTTGAAGCAACTCCAATCCGACCGCCCGCTGCTCAAGGAGGAGGTCGGCCCGGAGGACGTCGCCCGGGTGGTGGCGGAGTGGACGGGCATCCCGGTGACCAAACTCCTGGAGGGCGAACTGGAGAAACTGCTGCGGATGGAGGAGGCGCTCCACCGGCGCGTCGTGGGGCAGGACGAGGCAGTCCGGGCTGTCGCCAACGCGGTCCGGCGGGCCCGCGCGGGGCTCCAGGACCCCAACCGGCCCATCGGCTCCTTCATCTTCCTGGGGCCGACGGGGGTGGGCAAGACCGAACTGGCCCGCGCGCTGGCGGAGTTTCTCTTTGACACCGAAGAGGCGATGATCCGGATTGACATGAGCGAGTACCAGGAGCGACACACCGTCTCCCGGCTCATCGGCGCGCCGCCGGGCTACGTGGGCTACGAGGAGGGCGGCCAACTCACCGAGGCGGTCCGTCGCCGGCCCTACAGCGTGGTCCTGTTTGACGAGATAGAGAAGGCCCATCCGGAGGTCTTCAACATCTTCCTGCAACTTCTGGACGACGGCCGTCTGACCGACGGGCACGGGCGGACGGTGGACTTCCGCAACACCATCATCATCATGACCAGCAACATTGGCAGCCGCTGGATCAAGGAACTGGGCGTGGAGGCGGCGCGGGAGCGGGTGATGGAGGAACTGGACCGGACCTTCCGTCCGGAGTTTCTGAACCGGATTGACGAAATCATCCTCTTCCGCAACCTGACGCGGGAGGACCTGAAGAAGATTGTGGATATCCAGATGGGGCGGCTGCGGAACCTGCTGGCCCAGAAGGGGATGGGCCTGGAGTGGACGGACGGCCTGCGGGAGCACCTGGCCGAGGCGGGCTACGACCCGGTTTTCGGCGCGCGGCCACTGAAGCGGGTCATCCAGCGGGAGGTGCAGGACCCGCTGGCGCTGGCCATCCTGCGCGGCGAGTTCCGGGAAGGCGATACGGTCCGGGTAGACTACCGGGACGGGAAGGTGGTGTTTACGAAGTAGCGGGGGGGGGTGGGGCGGGGGGGGGGGGGGGGCGCGGCG
>DAOUBO010000232.1:0-2133 GCA_034432695.1 Anaerolineae bacterium
GGGGCCCTCCGGCATCGGCTACTACGGCCCCCATGGGGACGAGGAGGTGACCGAGGACTTCCCGCCCGGGTCGGACTTCCTGGGACGGCTGGCGGTGGAATGGGAGGCCTCCACGGCGCCGGTGGAAGGGATGGGCGTGCGGCGGGTGGTGATTCGGACGGGGGTGGTCCTGAGCCGGGAGGGCGGGGCGCTCCCCCGCCTGGCATTGCCCTTCCGGTTTTTCCTGGGCGGGCCGCTGGGGAACGGCCGCCAGTGGGTCCCCTGGATTCACGTCGCCGACGAGGCCCGGGCGGTCCGGTTCCTGCTGGAAAATGAGAGCGCCCGGGGGCCCTACAACCTGGCCGCGCCCCATCCGGTCCCCAACCGGGAGATGGCCCGCGCGCTGGGGCGGGCGATGCGCCGTCCGGCCTGGCTCCCCGTCCCCGCGCCCGCCCTCCGGCTGCTCCTGGGGGAAATGTCCGCCGTCCTGCTGACCGGCCAGCGGGCGCTCCCGAAGCGGTTGCTGGAGGCCGGCTTCGTCTTCCGATTCCCGACCGTGGAAGCGGCCCTGGAGAACCTTTTCCGGAGGTGAGATATGGCAAAAGCCACCCTTAAGGAACTGCTGGACCTGCTGACGACATCGGAAAAGGGAACGGAGCGTTTCTACATGGGGCTGGTGGAGATGTTTCTCCATGAACCGGTGGCGGCCAGCGTCTGGTGGGATATGGCGGCCGAGGAGGCCCTCCACCTCTGGCTGCTGGAAAAGGCCCGGGAGGCCTTTCGCCCGGACCAACTGGAGATGCCGGTGGACCCCGCGCTGGTGGAGCGGGCCCGCCAGATGGCCGCCTTCGCTCCGGAGCGGCTGTGGGCCCGGATTCAGAACCTGGAGGACGCCTATCAGGCCGCGCATGAGGTGGAGGGGCTGGAGTTTGACGCCCTTCTGGAGCCGATTATGCTGGACGTATTTCCGGGCGACATCCGGAACCAACTGGCCCGCTCCCAGTTGAACCGCCATCAGGACCCGCTGAAGCGGCTGCGGACCACGGAGTGGCGCCGGACGGTGGAGGCCCAGAAGCCGCCGGAGCGGCCCTGATGTGCCTGACACTGTCAGAAATGCCTGGCACGTTCCCGCAGCGGCTGGCCACGGAGTTCCCGGCAGGCAAGGAGAAGATCATATCTGAAACAACCGGCCCGGCTGTAAGCCGAATTTCATTTCGGCCATGTAAAATGGAGTTTGGGGGCGGCGGCTTCGCCACTGCCCCCACTGGTATAATGGAGTAGGGCAACTGCGAGCAGTTGCCCCTACTCCCCTCTTCTTCCTCGCTTCGGGCAAGGGAGATTGAGGGGGATCAAAACGGGGTCTGCCGACCGAGAGGTGGGCAGTTGCAAAGCAGTCACGTAAGGAGGTACTGATGTGGATAGACGTTCTGGACGACAACCGTCTGCCCGAAGGGGCGCGGGAGGTGGTGGAGGTCAATGGCATCCCGGTGCTGCTGATTCGGCACCAGAGCGAGGTCTTCGCCGTGGCCGCCCGCTGCCCCCACATGGGCGCGCCGTTGAAAAACGGCCAGGTGACCGAAGACGGCCACCTGGTCTGCCCCTGGCACCGCAGCGCGTTCTCCCTGCGGACGGGCGATGTGGCTCAGTGGACGCCGTGGCCGCCGGGAGTGGGGAAGGTCCTGGGGGCCCTGCGCCGGGAGCACGCCCTGCCTGTCTACCCGGTCCGGGTGGAGAACGGGCGCATCCTGATCCGCATCGGCGCCGGCAGTGCCCGTTAAAACGCCACTCTGCTTCGTGGCTCACTACGAGCGCAGACGCCACTCCGCTTCGCCTCGGCGCGAGCGCCTTCGGCCACGCCGCGAGCGGCTCGCCGCGTGGCGGCGCGTGGCGCTTCGTGGCTCGCTACGAGCACCCCCTCGCGGTTCGTAGTAAGGCACGGAACAAAGTGAAGTGCCGCCGGCGCTGCAGTTCGTAGTAAGGCACGGAACGAAGTGGAGTGCCGCTGCAGTTCGTAGTGAGGCACGGAACGAAGTGGAGTGCCGCCGGCGCTGCAGTTCGTAGTAAGGCACGGAACGAAGTGAAGTGCCGCAGTTCGTAGTAAGGCACGGAACGAAATGAAGTGCCGCCGGCGCTGCAGTTCGTAGTGAGGCACGG
>DAOUBO010000233.1:0-15112 GCA_034432695.1 Anaerolineae bacterium
GGTCGGGGTGGAAGCCCGCGCCCAGTTCCAGGAGTGCCCCGATGCGGCCCCGGACCTCTATCCGCCCGGAGGTCGGCTCTATGATGCGGGCGACAAGTTTCAGGACCGTGCTCTTCCCGGCGCCGTTGGGGCCGATGATGCCGACGGTCTCCCCCTGCTCCACAGCGAAACTGACGTCCCGCAGGGCCCAGAACTCCTCGCGGGAGCCGTTGTTGCGCCGGAAGAGCCCCACGGCCAGTTCCTGGAACGAGCGGGCCCGCTCGTGGTGGAGGATGAACTTTTTGGAAACGGACTCAAAGCAGATCGCCGTGCTCAATCTTTCCTCTGCCCCTCTTGTTTGATGATACCACATCCTGGCCGGATGGCAACTCAGATTGGGTCACCTCCCGCAGGAAAGGCTCGGCGGGGGCCAGAAGTGCTGCCCTGCTACATAGCGCACATGGCGTGGGGCAAAAATGGCCAGATCGCCCATCCGACTGTGCAGGTCGGATTGCTCGACTATGGTCGGATTGCCAATCCGACCTACGGTCGTATCCCGGTTGACCAGCCACCACGCCCAGCCACCCACGAAGGTCAAGCCAGGTGTCCGGGAGCCAGGTTGATGAGCAGGCCGGCTTGAGGCGAAGAAATGCCCGGCTTTGCGTTTCCCCTCACCTGCGCTATAATCACCCCAAAAGGGGGAACTATGGCACAGGCAGACCTGATCCTCACCGGCGGCATCGTCCTGACGATGAACGACCGCTACGACCTTTATGACCCCGGCGCGGTGGCGATTCGGGACGGGGCCATCGTCGCCGTGGGGCCGGCGGAGGCGGTCGCCCGGGAGTGGACGGCCCGGGAGATCGTGGATTGCGGCGGGTGTGCCGTTCTCCCCGGCCTGATCAACGCCCATACCCACGCCCCGATGACCCTCGTGCGCGGCCTGGCCGACGACCTCCGGCTGGACGTCTGGCTCATTGGTTACATGATGCCTGTGGAGCGGGAGTTTGTCCGCCCCGACTTCTGCTGGCTGGGCACCCAACTGGCCTGCGCCGAGATGATCCGCTCCGGCATCACCTGTTTCGCAGATATGTACTACTATGAGGAGGCCGTCGCCGACGCCACCGCCCAGGTCGGGATGCGGGCGGTCTGCGCCCAGTCCATCCTGAAGTTTCCCACCCCCGACGCGCTCAGTTACGACGAGGGGCTTCGCCTGGCCGAGGACTTCATCGGCCGCTGGAAGGGACACCACCTGGTCATCCCCGCCGTCGGGCCCCACGCAGCCTATACGGCGACCGCGGAGATGCTCCGGGAGTGCGCCCAACTGGCCCGCGCCTACGACGTCCCCGTCCACATCCATATCGCGGAGACCGCTCAGGAGGTCCAGGACCACCGCGCGGAGTACGGGATGCCGATCGTCCCGTGGGTGAAAAAACTGGGGCTTCTGGAGGCGAAGGTCACCGCGGTCCACTGTGTCCATCTGGACGAAGGGGAGATGCACACCCTGCTCCACCACGGTGCGGGCGTCGCCCACAACCCGACCAGCAACCTCAAATTGGCCAGCGGCATTGCGCCTGTTGCGCAGATGCTTGCGCTGGGGCTCCCCGTGGGGATCGGAACCGACGGCCCGGCCAGCAACAACGACCTGGATATGTTTGAGGAACTGCGCCTGGCCGCGCTGCTGGCAAAGGGCGTCACCGGCGACCCTACCGCCCTGCCCGCCCGGCGGGCGCTGGCAATGGCGACCCGCCTGGGCGCTCAGGCCCTCCACATCGCCCACCTCACCGGCTCACTGGAGGTGGGAAAGCGGGCGGACATCGCCGTTGTCAACCTGGATGACCTCCACCTGACCCCCCGCTTCCACCGGGACCCCGACAGCGTCTATTCCCTCCTGGTTTATGCCGCCAAGGCCAGCGACGTCCGCCACGTCCTCTGCAACGGCCGGTGGCTGATGCGCGATCGGGTCCTGCTGACGGTGGACGTGGAAGGGCTTCGGGCCCAGGCGATGGAAATCGCCCGCAAGATAGACCGTTTTCTCAGCGTTCGCGAGGAGAGCGTTTTGAGCAAGTTGCTGGCCATCAGCAGCGTCGCCCGCGAGAAGACCTTTGAGGTTCAGGTCAAAGTCCACCTGACGGACGACGCGCGGGTCCTGGGCGTCCTGGCCGGGGGAGAATTGCCTCTCGTGGACCAGTCCCGGCGGCGCCAGTACGATACGTATTTCCTGTTCAACGATCCGGAGCACAGCCGCCTGCGCTACCGGGAAGATGAGATCCTGGACGAGAGCGGTCGGGTCGCCGATGTCCGGTATCGGCTGACGCTGACCACGGAGGAGAAGGAGCGGGAGTTCCCCCACTCAGTGCTCCTTTCCCGGTCCCGGTTTGACGCCCCGGCAACCCGGAGCCTCCGCTTCTACCAGGAGTATTTCAAGCCGGCCCAGGTGGTGGAGATTCACAAGGAGCGCCGCCGCTACCATATCCGCTACGGCGGGACGGACTTCGCGGTCAACCTGGACCGGATCACCCGGCCGGAACTCCCCGGTTATTTCCTGGAACTGAAAAGCCGTACCTGGTCGGCCCAGGATGCGGCGCGCAAGGCGGAACTCCTGGGGGAACTGCTGGCGATTTTCGGTGCCCGGGAAGAGGAACTGGTCCGTCGGGAGTATCTGGACCTGGTTCGGGAGTCCAGGGCCCAGGCGGATGAGCCGGGCTCCAATTCTCTCTGAGTCCGAGGTGCATATGTCCATCCCTGGTCCCAACGACATTCTCCGTCAGGAACTGCCCAACGGCATCGTTGTGCTGGTGCGGGAGAACCATACCAGCCCATCGGTGGTGATCAACGGCTATCTGGAGGTCGGCTCCCGGGATGAGCCGCCCCAGAAAGCCGGCCTGGCTGAATTCACCGCCTCCGCGCTGAGCCGGGGCACTGTTCGCCGGACCTTTGACCAGATCTACGAAGAGGTGGAATCGGTCGGAGCCTCTTTCGGGATCTCCGCCGGGGTGAACCGAACCGGCCTGGGGGCCAAGGGCCTGGCCGAGGACCTCCCCCGCCTTCTGGACATCCTGGCCGATGTGCTCCGGAACCCCGTCTTTCCGCCGAGGGAGGTGGAGAAACTGCGGGGCGAGATCCTCACCGACCTGGAGGAGCGAGCCCACGATACCCGCCGGATGGCCTCGCTGGCCTTTCGGGAACTGGCCTATCCGGACCATCCCTATGGTCGCAGTGTGGACGGCTACATAGAAACGGTCTCCCCGCTTGCCGCAGACGACCTGGCCGAGTTCCACCACGCCCACTACACGCCCAGGGGGATGGTGATCGTCATTGTGGGGGCCGTGAGGGCGGAGGAGGCCGTCCGCCTGGTCGGCGAGATGTTGGGCGACTGGGAGGGTCCTGTGCCCAACCGACCGCCGCTTCCGCCCGTCGCCCCGCCCGACGAGGTTCGGCAACGATTCGTCCCCATTCCCGGCAAGACCCAGACGGACATCGTTCTGGGCTGGCCCGGCCCCGCCCGAACCGACCCGGCGTTTCTGGATGCCGTCGTCTGCAACACCATTCTGGGTGTCTTCGGGATGATGGGCCGGCTGGGGGACAAAGTCCGGGATGAACTGGGGCTGGCCTACTACTCCTACAGCCGGGTGGAAGGGGGGAGTGGCCCCGGCCCCTGGACCGTCATCGCGGGCGTCAACCCCGTCAATGTCCCCCGGGCGCTGGGGGCCATCCGCGATGAAATCCGCCGCATCCGGGAGGAGCCGGTGTCGCCGGAGGAACTGGCCGACAGCCAGGCCTTCCTGGTGGGGAGCCTCCCTCTGCGGCTGGAGACGAACGAGGGCGTCGCCGCGGCGATCCTGGATATGGAGCGGTACAACCTGGGCCTGGACTACCTCCAGCGCTACGGCGACCTGATCCGGGAGATCACGCCGGAGCGGGTTCAGGCCGCCGCCCGGCAATGGTTGAATCCCGACGCCTACGTCCTGGCCCTGGCCGGCCCGCCGGAAGGATGAGGCGTGCTGGCGGGAGCATGTCGCCAGGGGGAGCATCCCCTGATCCCTGCGCCCTGCGACCTGCGCCCTGCGATCTGCACCTTGCGCCCTGCGACCTTGCCTATGCCTGTTCGTCCACTTTCTCCCGCCGATACTGACCGATGGCTGGCCCTTCGCCAGAAGGCCTGGCCGGAGTGGTCCCTCCGCCAGCACCTGACGGAGATGGCGTTGATGCTGACGTCCCCCCGGCAATACGCCGTCTTTGTCCACACGGACGAGGAGGGGCACATCAACGGCTTTATAGAGATAGCCCTGAAAACGTTCGTTTCGGGGTGTCTTTCCAGCCCCGTCGGATACGTTGAGGGATGGTTTGTGGAGGAAGGGGCCCGCGGTCGGGGGGTCGGGCGCGCGCTGATGGAGGCTGCTGCGGCCTGGGCCCGGTCGCAGGGGTGCTGGGAACTGGCTTCCGACGCCGACCTGGACGACCCGGCGGCCCAGGCGGCCCACCGGGCCCTCGGTTTTGAGGAAGTGGAGCGGATTGTGGTCTACCGACGGGCCCTCGCGCCTGCGCCGGAGGCCCGGACCGGGGAGGAGACCGACCGGGGAGCGCGCCCGATCCTGGCTCAGGGGGCAGCGGTGGGGGTGGACCTGGTGGAGATCTCGCGCGTGGCGCGGGCGCTGGAGCGGTACGGTGAGCGCTTCCTGCGCCGGGTCTTCACCCCCGCGGAGGTCATCTACAGCCGGGCGCGGCCGTCGGAACTGGCGGCTCGCTTCGCAGCCAAGGAAGCCGTCTCCAAGGCCCTGGGGGTCGGTATGCGGATTCTCGCCCCCGACGGGATCGGCTGGCAGGAGGTGGAAGTTCTGGGTGACTGGCGAGGCCGCCCCGAAATCTACCTCCGCGGCTGGGCCGCGGAGCGCTCGGCCCAACTGGGGCTTTCCCGTTGGGCCGTCAGCCTCTCCCACGCGCAGGACTACGCCATCGCCGTTGTGATCGCGACGCCATAACGGATCGGCGCGCTTCCTGCAGCGGCCACCCCATCCCCGGGACCCCCCGTGGCTGTGTTCCCCCCGACGACTCTCCGATTGGACCTGACATAATGGAGTGATGAATCATGCGCTACGAAATTGACTTCACTGCAAAAACTCACCGCAGAGGCGCCGAGAGCGCAGAGTTCTACATTAAGCCTTGTCTCTGCGCACTCTGCGTCTCGGCGGTAAAAACAGCCTTTTTGCAGTGGACTCAAGTATCTGGACTTTGGACAAACTGAAAGGGCCAGGGAGAGCGCCTTACCCATGCTACATATGTGGGCTTTATCCATTTGCCGATGTCCATAATATGGGTGGCCTGTAGGCCGAAATGAAATTTCGGCTTACATCCGGCGGTTTATCCAAATATATGGGTGGCCTGTAGGCCGAGATGAATTTCGGCTTACATCCCGGCGGTTTATCCAAATATATGGGTGGCCTGTAGGCCGAAATGAAATTTCGGCTTACATCCCGGCGGTTTATCCAAAGTCCAGAAATATATTTTGCGCTCCAGGGGTCGGCGAAGGCCCAGGTAGGGGCGACCAGCGGGTTGCCCCCCAATCAGGGCGACCGGCAAGTCGCCCCTACGGTCGGCACTGTAGCGCAAGATTGATTGCCTATATCGCTACAGGCCGAAGGCCCAGGGTGGACGATTTCTGTCGGCGCGGTCCGGAGGGATCGGCGAGGACGGCCGGCCCAGAGGCGGGCCGCCGGGGGTCATTCGGATGGGTCCGGAGCCCCCGGCGCGCGCAGGGCCCGCAGCAGCCGCCCCTGCAGCAGGGCCTGGGTCACGTCGCCGCGGGTTCGCTCCAGCACGCCGCGCAACTGGTCCACCCGGTGGCGCAACCCTCCGGTCACCGCGTCGGGAAAGTCGTAGGTCATCAGGAGATCATAAACGGCCTCCATCACCCCCAGCAGTCGCTCTGCCTCCTCCGTCTCTTCCCGCCGCAGGAGGTCCAGACACCGCCGGCGGAGTTCGGACGCGGCCTCACAGAGGCCGTTCAGGTAGACCGCCGAGGAGACCCCCAGGACATCCGGCGGGGGAAGCGGCAGGCCCTGCAGAAAGGTCAGAACCAGGTAGGCCTCGGTGAACTCCTTCAGCCCGTCCTGGACGTATCCCGCGTAGAGAAGGTCCGGATAAGGGGTCAGGATGGAAACCATCTCCCGCGCCACCCCGTCCGCCTGGACCAGCAGGCTCTTTGCCTCCTCCCATTCCTCCCGGTGGATGGCGCGGACCGCTGTGCCGCAGAGCCGGACCAGTTCCCGCGCCCGTCGCAGGGCTTCCTCGCGCGCGGCATCCCGGGCGGTCAGGTCGGCCCGGACCTGCTCGCCGATCTGTTCCAGGTCGGTCATATGTCGTGGACCCCCTCCAGTGCGACGCCCGCGGCCTCCAGAGCGTGCAGGGCCTCCTCCCGGTCCTGTCGCCGGATGCGGACGCAGACGCCGCAATCAGAACTGAGGTGGCGGGGTACGGGGATCAGTTTGCACTCCAGCCCCGCGGCCTTCAGAGCCTTCTCGGCCCGGATCGCGTGGCTGGTAGATGGAACCAGCAGGACGGTGTACATCGGAAGCGCTCTCCCCGATCCCTCATCGCTGGTGGTCGCCGGCGCGCCGCGCTGCCCATTGGCTGGAATACGCCACCGCACCGATCCCCAGCGCCAGTGCCCAGAGGTGAATCAGGGCTTCCAGCAGTACTTCCGGATGCCAGACCCGGTAGAGGCCGTTCTGAAGGAAAAACAGGATATCCATCAGCGCCAGGAACAGCAGGCCGCTTCCGGCCATCCCGGCCCAGTGGAAGCCCCATGGACGCCGCCGAAGGAGTCCCAAAGTCCCGACTCCGGCCGCCACAGCCATCCACAGGTCCGCTGCGATGAAGGAGCGCTCCCAGGAGTACCATGCTGCACACTGCCGGGCCAGAAACGAGGTCTCTGGGTCTCCCAGAGCAAAGGAAACCCAGAAGAGCACGGTTCCCAAACTTGTGCCACCCAGGGAAAGGGCAAGCCAGGTAGGCAGCGGGGAGTCCGCCCTGTCCACGGCCTTTCGGAAAGCCACCGGCCCCTCTTTCCGCCTTTCGTGCCCCATGCAAATCTGCCCCGTTGTTTATTCCAGCCGCCAGGTCGGCCCTTCTGGCCGGTCCTCCACCACGATGCCCAGTGCCGCCAGCCGCGCACGGATGGCATCGGCACGGGCCCAGTCCTTTGCCTGCCGATACTCTTGCCGCAGGTCCAGAATTATCCGCATCAACCCGTCCACCAGATCGCTCCGCACTTCCGGAGGCTCCAGTTGCTCCGGGATAATTCCCAGGATCTGGCCACCCAACTCACTGAACATCTGGTCAATAGCGGCCAGGGTGCCCCGGTTGATGGGGCTGTCGGAATCCAGCATTCGGTTGACCGTACGGGCCAGTTCGTGGAGCGTCGCGATGGCCTTGGGGGTGTTGAAATCGTCGTCCATCGCCTCCAGGAAAGCCTGCCGATAGGGCTCCAGATCGGCCATGTACGAGAGGTCCGCCGTGCCTTCGGCTATCGGGGCCTGCCGCATCCGGGTCCGGACCTGGCGGACGGTGTTGTGGAGGCGCTGAAGCCCCTGCTGGGTCGCCTCTATGGCCTCACGGGAATAATCCAGGGGGCCCCGGTAGTGAGCGGAGAGGATGAAGGCACGCAGCACCTCGGGACGATAGAGTTTCAGGGCGTCTTTAATGGTCAGGTAGTTGCCCAGGCTCTTGCTCATCTTCACGCCGTCCACGGTCAGCGAACCGGCAAGGATCCAGTAGCGGGCGAAGGGCTTGCCGGTGGCTGCCTCGGCCTGGGCGATCTCGCACTCGTTGTGGGGGAAGATGTTGTCTATCCCGCCGCCGTGGATATCCAGGGTCTCCCCCAGATACTTGATGGCCATCGCCGTACATTCAATGTGCCAGCCGGGGTATCCCCATCCCCACGGGGATGGCCAGCGCAGAATGTGCTCGGGCTCCGCCCGTTTCCAGAGGGCGAAGTCCGCCGGATGCCGCTTCTCCTCCCGCACTTCCACCCGCGCGCCCGGCTCCAGTTCTTCTACTTTCCGTCCGGAGAGTTTCCCGTATTCGGGGAACTTTTCCACGGAGAAGTAGACATTGCCGTCCACCTCGTAGGCGTACCCCTTCTCAATGAGCGTTTTGATCAACTCAATCTGTTCGGGGATATGTGCGCTGGCACGGGGAGAGATGTTGGGACGGACGATACCCAGCGCGTCCATATCCTCAAAGTAGGAGCGCATGTAGATTTCCACCAGTTCCATCGGCTCCACCCGCTCCCGTCGGGCACCCTTGAGGATGCGGTCCTCCCCGGTGTCCAGCAGATGCCCTACGTCGGTGATGTTCTGGACGTAGCGGACCCTGTACCCCAGGAACCGCAGGTAGCGGACGATCACGTCCATCGCGACGTAGAGTTTGGCGTGGCCGAGATGCGCGTGGTCGTAGACGGTGGGTCCGCAGACGTACATATGGACCCGGCCCCGCTCCAGGGGCTTGAAAACCTCCTTCTGGCGAGTCAGATAGTTGTAGACCTGTAGAGCCATTCTTCTCCTCCCGGATTATTTTTCCCCATGCTCCGCGGGACGGGCAAAAATCATCCGCCCGGCGGCCGTCTGCAGGATTTTGGTCACCACTGTGTCTATCTCCATCCCGATGTAGGGACGACCGTTCTCCACCACCACCATCGTCCCATCGTCCAGATAGCCCACCCCCTGGTCTGTCTCTTTCCCCTCCTGAAGGACGTGGATGCGCAGGCTTTCTCCCGGCAGGTATACGACCCGGACGGCATTCGCCAGTTCGTTGATGTTCAGGACGGTCACGCCCTGGATCTCCGCGACCCGATTCAGGTTATAGTCGTTGGTCAGAATGGGACAGCGGAGGCGCTTTGCCAGCAGGATCAGTTTGTCGTCCACGTTGCGGGCCTCCGGTGCGTCCAGGTCCACCACCCGCACCGGTGGGGCGGCCTCCTCCTGGAGCCGCCGGAGGATGTCCAGCCCCCGCCGTCCCCGGTTGCGGCGGAGGGGGTCCGGAGAGTCGGCGATATACTGTAACTCGTTCAGGATAAAGTGGGGCACCAGCATCTCCCCCCGGATGAACCCCGTCCGACTAATGTCGGCGATCCGTCCGTCTATGATGACGCTGGTATCCAGCAGGACGGGCGGCAGGTCGCCCCACTCAGCGGGCCGCTCCGGGAGCCGTCCGCGCAGGAAGGCGAAGATCTCCTGCTGGCGGCTTGTCATCACCACCACCCCGATGTACCCGAAGACCACCGCGCTCAGGAACGGCAGAATCTGGTTCAGCGGGGAGGGCAGCATGGAGAGGGGGAATGTGCTCATCGCGGCGATGATCAGCCCCAGGATCAGGCCCAGGGTCGCGGCAAAGAGTTGCTGGACGGGCATCCGGTAGATTTTCTGGCGGAGATACCGGAGCGGTCGGACCGTCAGGTAGGGGGTCAGGATCAGGCCGGCCAGAGCGCCCAGCAGCATAAACGTTGTGCCGTAGAGGTAGGTGGAAGAGCCGGCCAGAGCCGCTAATCGGACGCCGAAAACCAGCCCGCCGATGGCCACCACAATCATTCCGATAATGCGGGAGATGAAATCCACGCTCATCTTGCTCCTTCGGAAAGCCCGGAGCCCGAACCGGCCACCCGCCCGCGCGGGGCAGGCCGGGCCATCCCGGCAGCGCCCGGCACTTCCGGTTTCTAAAGGGGTATCCATCAGCCGGAAGGGCCCGGAGACCGGTCGTCTCCCGCTGCGGGCAGAGAGGATGAACTCATTTGCCGTCGGGTCGGAGGGAGCAGGACAACCTGCTGGGCCAGCGGTCGGAAGGGCAGAGAGGGCTCCGGCAGAGTGCACGATCAACGGGGAATAAGCAGGATAAAGGCTTCCACTTCCCCCGGCGCTACCGCACCGGAAATAAAAACTCAGGCGATGAAAAGTTCCGACCGGCGACCTCGCACCGCCGACCCCGGCGCATCACGAACCGCCACCTTTTATCTTATCACAATCTCTGGAAAAGTCAAAAAAGTCATTCCGCGGGGGTCATTTCAATTTCCTGGCGAGGGATGGTGGATGGTTGGTGACCCTTCCAGTTCCCGCTGCTCTGGTCGCTGTGGGCAATTCACACGATTTGTCTCGCCCATCGCGCCACGTAGCGCAAGATTGATCTTGCCTATTTGCCACACGGGGTCGGCGAAGGCCCAGGTAGGGGCGACCGGCTGGTTGCCTTCCAATCAGGGCGACCGGCAGGTCGCCCCTCCAATCGGCACCTGGGGCATGGCGCCGGCCCAGTGAACACCTGTGTCTTCCTTGCCCCCTTCTCACCCGTCGCCAACGGCTAACGGGAGAGGGGAGGGCAACTGCTTGCAGTTGCCCTACTCCTTTTGTCGCCAGCCAGAAATGTCACCAATTTCGGGCAAAGGGCGAACTGTCCCCCTGGCAAGGCGCTTTGGGCAACCCATCAGACCACCTTACCCGCCAGAGGAAGGAGGACGACGCTGGCTACCTGATACTTTTCGCGGGAAAGGCCCCGACGAAGGCCAGAAGTGCTGCTTGACAAAATCTGTTTCAGAGGTATATTGTTCATGAACACAAAAGCAGCAGCCGGGGGCTCGGCCGTGCCCCTCCGATGGCCGATGGCTGGGTACCCCCGAATTCCTATCTGCAGGAGGTGGTTACCGAAAGCCAGATCGTCCCCATATGCGCCTGAAGCCGTCATCCCCTTTTTCCAAACCCAGCTTTAAGGAGGAACGAAAATGCGCAAGTGGATTCTGCCTCTGACGACCTTTATCCTGTTGCTCACGCTGGTGGCTGCCTGCGCCAGGCCGACGCCGGAGAAGAAGTTCCGCGTCGGCATGGTCACCGACGTCGGCGGCATTGACGATAAGTCCTTCAACGCCACGTCGTGGCAGGGGATGGAACTGGCGAAGCAGGAACTGGGCGTGGAGGTCGCCTACCTGGAGTCCCAGCAGCAGGCGGACTACGCGGCGAACATCACCCAGTTCATTGACCAGGGGTACGACATGATCGTCACCGTTGGCTTTCTGCTGGGTGATGACACGAAGAAGTTCGCCGAGCAGAACCCGAACGTGAAGTTCGCTATCGTGGACTTCGCCTACGATCCGCCCATCCCCAACGTCCTGGGCCTGACCTTCGCCACCGACGAGGCCGCCTTCCTGGCCGGTTACCTGGCCGCCGGGATGACCAAGACCGGCAAGGTGGGCACCTTCGGCGGGATCAAAATCCCCCCGGTCACCATCTTCATGGTCGGCTTTGAGTCCGGCGTGAAGTACTACAACCAGAAGCACGGCACCAACGTCCAGGTGCTGGGGTGGGATACCGCCAAGGATGAGGGCCTCTTCGTCGGCAACTTTGAGTCCACCGACGACGGCCGCCGCGCGGGCGAGGACCTCATCGCCGAGGGCGCGGACATCATCATGCCCGTCGCCGGTCCGGTTGGCCTGGGCACCGCCGCTGCCGTCAAGGACCACCCCGGCACCATGCTCATCGGCGTGGACACCGACTGGTGCATCAGCGCGGCCGAGTACTGCCCGGTGGTCCTGACCAGCGTGATGAAGAACATGCACATCGCGGTGCGGGATGCCATCAAGATGGCCGTGGAGGGCAAGTTCCAGGGCGGCACTTACGTGGGCACGCTGAAGAACGGCGGCGTGGGCATCGCTCCGTTCCACGAGTTTGATGACGACGTGCCCGCCAGCCTTAAGGCCGAACTGGAAGAGGTCCAGAAGGGCATCATTGACGGCACCATTGACACCGGATGGAAATAGACGAGAAATCGGGCGTCGCTCCCGACGCCCGATTTCTCCCCAAAAAACAGGGGCGCGACCAGCGTCGCGCCCCTGTTTTTTCTTGCCGTTACCCGGATCGCCGTTCCTTCAGCCGGGCCGCCTTCCCTTTCAGGCCGCGCATATAGTAGAGGCGCCCGCGGCGGACCTTGCCGTGGTGGGTGACCTCCACTTTCTCAATCGTGGGCGAATACAGGGGAAACGTCCGCTCTACCCCTACGCCATGGGCCGCGATGCGCCGGACGGTGAAGGTCGCGCCCGCGCCGCTCCCGCGCACCCGGATGACCAGCCCCTGGAAAACCTGTATCCGCTCCCGGCCGCCCTCTACGATCCGCGAGTGCACCCGAACGGTGTCGCCCGGCCGCAGTTCGGGGATGTTCGGATTTCGTTCCATCTGTCGGTGCAGCGATTGAATCAGGTCCATCTCTCACCTCTCTGCCGTTCTCAACGGGGGGCTATTTTACCATAAACCTGCAAACCGGCAAGCCCGCGACCCGGCCTATTCCTCATCCTCCAGCCCCTCTTCTTCCGCCCGTTTGTACCGGTAGACGATGCGCCCACGAGTGAGGTCGTAGGGGGAAAGTTCCACCCGCACCCGGTCGCCCAGCAGGATGCGGATGTAGTATTTCCTCATCCGGCCGGACAGGTAGGCCAGCACCTCGTGACCCGTGTCCAGGCGGACCCGGAACTGAGTCCCCGGTAGGGCCTCCACAACTGTGCCTTCAATCTCTATTTTCTCTTCTTTTTTTCCCATACGGACCTCGTCCTCCGGCGCAAGCAGATTCTGACCTGGACTTTGGACAAACTGAAAGGTCCAAGACGAGCGCCTTGCCCATAATATGTGGGCTTTGTCCATTTGCCGATGCCCATATATGGGCGGCCTGTAGGCCGAAAAGAATTTCGGCTTACATCCCGGCGGTTTATCCAAAGGCCGGTTCTGATTAATACTACAACCGCAGATTGTAGAACAGCGCCTCCCCGTTCCCCACGGAGGCAGGTTTTCAGAGGCCAAGCCCCTACTCCGGATGCGACGAGCCTCCAGATGGGGTTGTGACCCCACTTGAAGGCCATATGCGGTTGTAGTACTAAGCAACGGAGGCCTCAGCAGCCTCCAGTGTGGAGACCTCCGCCGCAGGGGAGGTTTCCTCCATCGCCCGGGCCGCCTTCTCCGCCGCCCACCGTTCCCACTCGTCCCGCCGGACCTTGCGGGCGCTCAGGCGGATGCGGCGCCGGGAGGGGCTGATGTCTATGATCTTCAGCAACACCGTCTCGCCGGGCTGCAGAACGTCCTGGGGCCTCACATCGGGCGCTCCGACCAGTTCGCTGGCGTGTAACAACCCCTCTACCCCGGGCTCCAGTTCCACAATGGCCCCGACATCCATCACCCGAAGGACGCGCCCTTCCACCAGTTGGTTCTCCCGATACCGGTCCTTCACCGTCTTCCAGGGATCCTCCTGGGTCTGCTTGATGCTCAGCCCAACCCGCCCTTTAGACCGGTTCACCTCCAGGACGACGACCTCCACCTCGTCTCCGACCCGAACGACCTCGCGCGGGTCCTCAATATGCCGCCAGGAGAGTTCAGAGATGTGGACCAGCCCTTCAACACCGCCCAGGTCCACAAAAACCCCGAAGTCCGTTATGCTGGAGACGCGGCCCTTCCGCCTCTGACCAACCTCCAGGCTTTCCAGCAACCGCTTTCGGAGGATGCGCTGCCACGCACGGTGGGCCCGTCGCTGGGAGAGGATCAGCCGCCGCCTGGCCCGGTCCACATCCACCACCCGCAGCCCCACCGTCTGGCCCACCATCGCGGCCAGCCGCTTCCGGCGCTCCTCCTCCTTCAGGCCGCGTGGGATGCCAACGATGTGGGAGAGGGGAACGAAACCGCGGATCCGGCCGAAGGGGACCGTTAGCCCACCCCGGTTGTAGGCTGAAATCTTGCCCTCATAGATGGCGCCGCTCCGGAGCATCTCCTCCGCCCGAATCCAGTCCTCCTCCAGGCGGGCCTGATAAATGGAAGCCTTGATGTATCCTTCCCCCTCGCTCTCCAGAATCTTGACCAGGACCTCGTCTCCCTCGCGGACCTCACCCATCTGCCGGCGCTTCATCTGCTGGAGGTCACTGGCGGGGACCAGGCATTCCCGCTTCAGGCCGATATCCACCAGCGCGCCCGTCGCCGACACCTGGAGAACCCGGCCGCGGCGCAGGTCCCCCGGTCGGGCGACGTATCCTTCCTGCTCCCGAAGCAGGGACTCCAGGTCCACCTCCTCGTTCTGGACCGTCGTTTGTCCGACCACTTCTTCTGCCATAAACCCTTTCTCCTCAACAGGATGCCCCCGCACGCTACTCACAAAAAACCCGGCCTCGCCGACGCCTGGACCACCGCGTGGGCGGTGCCGGGTTATGCTGGCAGCCCTTCCCGCCCATAGCCCTGCCAGCCATCACCCGCAGGGTGGGACATCCGGAATCTCCACTAATTGTAACACGTCATCGGAGAAAGTCAAACGCGGGGATCCTCTCCCCCTCCATCCTACCTCCGCGGAGCGGTCTGCCTGAAACTGAGGTGCACCCAGCATCCTCTACTTGCCAAATCGGGAAACTCTGCTATAATTACAACTGCTCGGGGCGTGGCGCAGTTTGGCTAGCGCGCTACAATGGGGTTGTAGAGGTCGACGGTTCAAATCCGTCCGCCCCGACCAGGGCCGCCCGAAAGGGCGGCCTTTTTCATCTGTGGGCTTTATCTCCATTTGCCGATGCCCATATGTATGGGTGGCCTGTAGGCCGAAATGAATTTCGGCTTACTGGACTTTGGACAAACTGAAAGGGCCAGGGAGAGCGCCTTACCCATGCTACAATATGTGGGCTTCTGGCTACCGGACACTTTCCGTAATTCGTGCCAGCCGTGCCAACGGACGGGCCGACGGGCCAGGCCCTCCTGAAAGCGCCCGGCCACGCCCCTACGGCACCTTCAGAACCGCCAGCAGAACCCCGTCCGCACCCTCCGACGTGGTCAGCCGCGGGCCCCCGTAGCGGTACATCCCCGCCACCAGCCGGTACTCCCCCGGCGCCATCTCCGGCGGCAACACCAGCACCCGCTCCTCCACCACGGCCTCCCCCGGCAGCCACCCCGTCGTCGGCCGACGCCACCCCGCCGGCTCCCCATCCGACTGCGCCACCAGCCCCCCATCCGGCCCCAGCAGGTGCAGAAAAACCCGGTAACTCGTCTCCATCTCCCGCTCCCCCCGCCAGACCAGCGTCACCGTCAGCACCGTGCCAGGCCGCAACTCCTCCCCCTCCGGCTCCCAACTGGCCCCCACCAGC
>DAOUBO010000234.1:0-11921 GCA_034432695.1 Anaerolineae bacterium
TTGGAATGGTTGTGCACCTCCATCTCGGCGCTTTCCCCTGATTGTACTATGTGTCTGGATTAATTTGTCAAACTTCATCATTTCGGCCCACAGGCTACCCATCATTTCGGCCTCCAGGCCCCTCATATGGATGAGCATCCGGCAAATGGATAGCGCCCACATATGTGGCACGGATCAGGCGCTCGTCCTGGCCCTTTCAGTTTGTCCAAAGTCCAGTCATCTTGCGAGGGCAAGATCAATCTTGCGCCACGGGTTGACGCCCGGCGCGAGAGCGCCCAGGAAGGCCGATTTCCAATTTGCGGCTTGACAGATCGTTCGGGCGATCGCTGGTTTGTTGGGTGGTTCTGACTTCCTCTTTGCCCCCGGATCCGGCAGAAGAGCGCGGATGCGCTCGTTTTTGCAGAGCCGTTATCCAGGCCCAAACCCCCAGCAAGAGAAAGGAGGTACCATGGAGATTCAGCGACCCTGGCTCAAGCGGTACGACCCCGGCGTGCCGCACCACATAGACTATCCCCTCGTTCCCCTCTATCACTTTCTGGAGGACGCCGCGCGGCGTTTTCCGGACCACACCGCCACCATCTTTAAAGGGGGAAAACTCACCTACCGGCAACTGAACGAGTTGACCGACCGGATGGCGGCGGCGCTGGCGAAGATGGGCGTGAAGAAAGGCGACCGGGTTGCCATCCTGATGGCCAACAGCCCTCAGTTCCTCATCTCCTACTTCGGCATCCTGAAAGCCGGCGGCATTGTGGTCGCCTGCAACCCCCTCTACGCGCCGCCCGAACTGGAGCACCAGTTGAACGACTGCGGGGCGGAAGTCATCATCGTCATGAGCCGCTTCTACTCCGTCGTCAAGCAGATCCAGCCGAAGACGAAGGTCCGGCATGTCATCGTCACCAACATCAAAGAGTACTTCCCGCCCCACCTCCGGCTTCTCTTCACCCTGGCGATGGAGAAGAAGTCGGGCGATCGGGTGACGCTGGAGCCGGGCGACCGGTGGTTCCAGGATGTCCTGAAGGCCCATTCCCCCGCCGAACGCCCCAGGGTGGAGATTGACCCCAAAGAGGATGTCGCCATCTTCCAGTACACCGGCGGCACCACCGGCATCCCCAAGGGCGCGATGGCGACCCATTTCAACCTGGTGGCCAACTCGCTCCAGATCAAATCCTGGATCCCGGACGTTAAGGATGCCGAATTGACCGTGCTGACGGCGCTGCCGCTCTTCCACGTCTACGGGATGGTGGCGGCGATGTGCTTCTCCATCGCGGCCTGCGCCACCCAGATCATCATCCCCAACCCGCGGGATATAGACGATATCCTGGAGACTATCAACAAGTACCAGCCCAGCATCTTCCCCGGCGTGCCCACGATGTACAACGCCATCAACCATCATCCGAAGGTGCTGGAGGGGAAGGTCAACATCCGCTCCATCAAAGCCTGCATCAGCGGCTCCGCCCCGCTTCTCCGGGAGACCCAGACCCGCTTTGAGCAGTTGACAGGCGGCAACCTGCGGGAGGGGTACGGCCTCAGCGAAGCCCCGACGGCCACCCACTGCAACCCCATGTACGGGGAGAACCGGGAGGGGAGCATCGGCTTGCCGCTGCCGGACGTGGACGCGGCCATCGTGGACCTGGACACCGGCACCCGCATCCTCGGTCCAGGTGAGGAGGGCGAACTGATCGTCCGCGGCCCCCAGGTCTTCAAGGGCTACTGGCAGATGCCCACTGAGACCGCTAACGTCCTCCGACAGATGCCCGACGGCAACGTCTGGCTCTTCACCGGCGACATCGCCAAGATGGACGAGGACGGCTACTTCTACATCGTGGACCGCAAGAAGGACATGATTATCTGCGGTGGCTACAACGTCTACCCGCGCGAGGTGGAGGAGGTCCTCAAGCAGCACCCCAAGATCCTGGAGGTTGCCGTGGCGGGCATCCCCGACCCCTACCGTGGTGAGACGGTCAAGGCGTGGGTGGTTCTTAAGCCGGGGGAGACGGCCACTGAAGAGGAGATCATTGAATGGTCCAAGCAGCGGCTGGCGAAGTACAAGTACCCCCGGTATGTGGAGTTCCGCGCTGAACTCCCCAAGACCTACGTTGGCAAGACGCTGCGCCGGATGCTGGTCGCGGAGGAACGGGCGAAGATGGCTGGTCAGGCCCCACCGCCCCCGCCAGAGGAGGGTGTGTAAGGATGTGGTATCTGGGGGGGGCGGCACCAGGCCGCCCCCCTCTGCTTAAGGCCGGGTTCCTCGCAGGGAGGGCCTGCCGCATGAACCGCCGTTCCGGCTGAATACTGGGGAATCCCAAAGGACAGGAGGGAGCATGACCGCCAGACGTTTGTTTGCTATCATCTTTATCTTCATCTGCACTTCGGTGGCCTGGGCCATCCTGGGAGGCAGCATCTCTTACCGAACCTACTCCGGCTACACGGCCCTGGGCCAGCAGGTGGCAGAACTTTGGGGGGCTCCCCATGTCCAGCGGGCGCCTACCATCCAGTTTGCAGCGCCGGACCGCGCTCCCTTCGCAGGTGAACTGGCATCCAGCGATGTCCGGGTGGATTTCCATCTCCAGCACCGCCGGAAGGGGCTTCTCTGGTATGCCACCTACACGGTCGCGCTGGACGCCACCTACACTTTCCAGAACCCCGCCGACCAGCCCGTGACGGCAACGGTGACCTTCTTCTTCCCCTCCGCCAGTGCCATTTACGACGATTTTCTCTTCCAGGTCAAGGGCGTGAGTGCGCCGTTGAGCCGCATAGAGCAGGCACGACCACTAGAAAGTCCGTTGCAGAAATTGACCGTTTCCGTACCGCTGGCACCTCTTGAAACGGCGGACATTCGCCTTTCCTACAGGTCGCGCGGGCTGGATTCGTGGCTTTACGATTTCGGGGAGGGGATCACGGCCGTTCGGAACTTTACCCTCGTCGCGAACACCGATTTTGACGGTTTTAACTTTCCCCAGAGAACGGTTTCCCCCACGGCCAAGACCCGCACCCATCAGGGCTGGCAACTGGAATGGCGGTTTTCCAACCTGCTCTCCGATTTTGACCTGGGGGTAGAAATGCCCCGGAAGATCAATCCCGGCCCGATGGCCAGCCGAATGAGTTTCTTCGCCCCTGTCTCGCTGCTCTTCTTTTTCACCGTTCTGGTCGTGATCGGTGCCGTCCAGGGGATCAATCTACATCCGATGCACTACTTTTTCCTGGCCGCCGGGTTCTTCGCGTTTCACCTTCTTTTCGCCTATCTGGTAGACCATATTCTGCTGGAGTGGGCATTTGCGATTTCCTCGCTGGTCTCTCTGGCCCTCGTGATCACCTATCTGGGACGGGTGGTCAACTGGCGGTTTGCCCTCTGGCCCGCAGGCGGCTCTCAATTCCTGTTCCTCGTGCTTTTCTCCTACGCCTTCTTCTATGAAGGATATACCGGCCTGGTGATCACCATCGGGGCGATCGTCACCCTCGCAGTGCTGATGCAGGTGACGGCGAAGGTGAACTGGTCTCAGGTTTTTAGCCGAAAAGAACCTCCCAAGGAGGACCTCCCGTGAACGTCCTGGTTACCGGAGGCGCCGGCTATATCGGCAGCATCGTCGTTGAGGAGTTAATTCGCAGAGGATACTCCGTCGTCGTCTTTGACAACCTGTACACTGGCCATCGGGCTGCCGTCCACCCCAAAGCCGTTTTCGTCTACGGGGACCTGGCCGACCGTAGGGCCGTTCGGGAGGTCTTTGAGACCTATCCCGTGGACGCGGTCATGCACTTCGCGTCCTATACCCTGGTCGCCGAATCTATGGAACTCCCCTTCAAGTACCTGGGGGAGAACGTCACCAACGGCCTCAACCTGCTCCAGGAGGCAGTGGCCCATGGGGTGCGACGGTTCATCCTCTCCTCTACGGCCAATCTCTTTGACCGCCCCCGGCGGATACCCATAGGCGAGGAGGAGGAGATCGTTCCGGGAAGCCCCTACGGGGAGTCCAAACACCTGCTGGAACGGATTCTCTTCTGGCTGGACCGGATTTACGGCTTCCGCTACGCCGCGCTCCGCTACTTCAACGCGGCGGGGGCCTCCCCTACAGGCGAGCGAGGGGAGGACCATCGCCCCGAGACCCACCTGATCCCCCTGGTCCTTCAGGTCGCGCTGGGGCTGAGAGAAAAAGCGCTCATCTACGGGGACGATTATCCGACCCGCGATGGGACGTGTGTCCGGGATTATATCCACGTTACCGACCTGGCCCAGGCCCACATCCTCGCGCTGGAGGCCCTGGACCGGGGGAGTCGGGTCTACAACCTGGGGAATGGACAGGGGTTCACCGTGAAGGAGGTCATAGAGGTATGCCGGGAGGTCACCGGACATCCCATCCCGGCGGAGGTGGGGCCCAGACGCCCGGGGGACCCCGCCGTTCTGGTGGCCAGCAGCGAGAGGATTCGCCGCGAGTTGGGCTGGCAGCCTCAGTACCCGGACCTGCGAACCATCGTGGAGCACGCCTGGGAGTGGCATCGGACCCACCCCCACGGATATGAGGATTGAACAGGTTCCCCAGACCACCTCCGGGTTGGCAATGTCCCCGCGGTAGATCCGGACGCTCCCCTCCCGGGAGGGCGACAGGGGAACTCCGGGCAGGTCCAGCGCGGCCACCGGGCATCCCAGGGAGAGCAGGCGGTTCACCGCTGGACTTTGGACAAACCGCCGGGATGTAAGCTGGAATTCATTTCGGCCCACATTTGGACAAACCGCCGGGATGTAAGCCGAATTTTGGCCCACATATGCCATACGGGTAAGGCGCTCGCCCTGGCCCTTTCAGTTTGTCCAAAGTCCGGTCGCCAGGTGATGGCCGATGAAACCGGCCGCCCCGGTCACTGCGACCAGGGCGGCCAGGAGCGCCTGGGGGCAGGCCTCATCCGCCGCATTGGGGTTGGAGGGATCGGAGGAGAGGGGGATTTCCCTGGACGATCCGCGATCCCTTTTTGTTCCCCTCAGGGCATCGGCAGGAAGTAAAAGGCCAGCGCCAGGATGAGGTAGACGACCAGCAACTGGACGCCTTCCATCCAGTTGGACTCTCCGTCCAGCGCGACGAGGCCGGCGATGATACAGGCGGCCCCCAGGGCGGTGAGTTCAAAGGGATTGAAAACCAGCGTCAGAGGGTTTCCCATCGCCAGGCTCAGGAATACCAGGACCGGCGCGACGAAGAGCGCAACCTGAAGCCCCGACCCCACAGAGATCCCCAGGCTCAGGTCCATCTCGTCTTTCGCTGCCACCTGGACGGCGACCAGGTGTTCCGCGATGTTCCCCACAAGCGGGATAACGACGATGCCGATGAAGAACTCCGTCCAGCCCAGCGTTTCCAGCAAAGGCTCCACCGCCCCCACGAGGATCTCGCTCAGCCATGCGATCCCCCCTGTGGAGAGGGCCAGCCCGCCGAGGGTGGCCCAGAGAGGCCAGCCGTGGCGGATGTGAGCGGGGGGCAGAGCGCCGCCGTCGCTCCGGAAGAGAAAGACCTGGCCCAGAACGTACACCAGGAGCATCGCTCCCGAAACTCCCAGGCTCAGGTACTCCACCGCAGCGTGGCTTCGGGTCTCTATGGCGTGGCTGAAGAGGGAGGGGATCCCCAGCGCGATGACCGCCAGTACCAGCATCGTCGCGTTGATCCCCGCCTGAGTCCGGTCAAACCGCTGGATTCCGTGGCGTATCCCGCCCACCAGGAGGCTGGCCCCCATCACCAGCAGAAGGTTCCCCAGTATGGAGCCGGTGATGGACGCCTTCACCAGTTCCAGGAGTCCTGCCCGAATGGCGAAGAAGGAAATGATCAGTTCGGCCGCGTTGCCCAACGTGGTATTGAGAAAGCCGCCCAGGGTCGGACCGGCCCGGTCGGCCAGTTCCTCCGTCGCCTGCCCCATCAGCATGGCCAGCGGAACGATGCCGAGGGCGGAGGCCAAGAACGTCAACAACGCCGGTCCTCCCAGGTAGTTGGAGAGCAGGGCGATTGGGATGAAGATCAGCGGGACGTAGACGTACTTCACGATTCCTCCTTCTCAAAAAGGCTGGCAGGTGCCTGCGGGGGGATCAGAACCCGCAGGGAAAGGGGAACCACCCGAATGCTCACCGGCGTCGTCCCGACGGGCTCGCCGTCCACCTGCACGGCCATCGGTCGCTCCGTCCAGAGGGTGATTTCCCGCGCCCGCCGCTGGATCACCCGCGGGTCCTCCAGATGACGGCCGGTAAAGAGGCGCCCTGCCATCCGCAGCATATAGGAGAAGCCACCCAGCCCCCGGAACAGGAAGACGTCCAGGAGACCGTCGTCTATCCGCGCCTGGGGAGTTAATTGGAAGATAGAGTACATCTGGACGTTGCTGGCGACGACCAGGAGCGCCCGCCGCCGGAGGGGCTTGCCGTCCAGGACCAGGTGCGTGCGGACGCCGGAGAACTCTCGGGCCAGCGTGAGCGCCGCAACCACGTAGGGGAGGACCCCCAGCCGCTTCGCCCGTTTGGGGCGCGGTTCCATTTGCGAAGTGACCTGCGCGTCAAACCCCATGCCGGCCCAGAGGAGAAAGTGCCGATCGTTCAGGCGGCCCACATCCACCGTCCGCACCCGGCCCAGCGCCTGCGCGACGGCGGCCTCCCGCAGCCGGAAGGGGTGGGCCAGGGTATAGACCGGGAGGTGGAGTTGCCGTGCCCAGACGTTTCCTGTTCCCACGGGGAGGACGGCCAGCGCGGTCGGGGTGCCGACCAGGCCGTTGACGGCCTCGTTGACTGTCCCATCCCCACCAGCGACCCACACCGCATCCAGGCCCGCCTGCGCAGCCTGCCAGGCCAGAAGCCTCGCGTCCCCGGGCTGGTGGGTGCTCTCCACCTCCAGCGACCAGCCCAGCCGTGCCAGTTCCCGACGGACTCGCTTCAGTTCTCCCCAGACGTCGCGGGGGCCAGCAACGGGGTTATAAACGATCAGGCCTTTCATCAGGGGGATTATAGCATCGCAGGATTCTACAGGCAACTGAGAGCACTGGACTTTGGATAAACCGCCGGGATGTAAGCCGAAATCATTTCGGCCCATTGGATCAACCGCTGGATGTAAGCCGGAATTCATTTCGGCCCACATATGCCGTACGGGTAAAGCGCTCGCCCTAGCCCTTTCAGTTTGTCCAAAGTCCAGGAGAGCAGGGCAACCGGGATTTTGCCGACTGTGCGGTTACTGCTGGCGCGGCGGCAAAAAGCCAGAGGGTGTAGGCAACTGCGAGCAGTTGCCCTACACCAGGTCGGTATAACCGCACAGGTAGCAATTTTGCGCTACGCTGCAGGAAGCGCCTGCGGCGCAGAAGCAAGAGGAATCTTGCGCTATGGGGCTTCAGGGAGGGGGCTGCCTGCCGCAGGCAGGTGAGGCAGAGAGAGCCTGCCAGGGTACCCTGCGGGGATAGCCAGAGAGAGGGCCCTGGGGCCGCAACCGGTGTTTTAGCACCATTGGGCGACCAGCCGCTGGAACCGCAGAGCGTCGGCCCACATAGAGAGGTTATTGAAGAATACGTAGGCTGTATGAAAAGGCCGGCAGGCTTCCGCCAGGCGCTCCAGGTCTGTGTCGGTGAAGCGGTAGCGATACCCGCCGATGCCGTGGAGACGGAAGTAGGCCGTGCCGGCAGTCACCGGCGGGCGGCTGAAGGGGTCCACGCAGTGGATCAGGTCCAGATCACGGCAGAGGGCCGCGACCACTTCGTCGGGCCATTCGCCGCGGGGCTCCCAGGCGAAGATCAGCCCGGCCCGGTCCACCGTCCCGAAGAAGGCCCGCATCGCGGCCAGGTTCTCCGCTGTAGGGGCGAAGGACGCCGGACACTGAAAGACGACGACCGTCGCCTCCAGCGCGAGCGCGACCTCCCGGGTCCGCTCCCACGCCTCCAGGATGGGGGCCGTCGGCCGAAAGCCGCCGTACTGGTCTTCCAGGTCCTCCGGGACGACCAGGCCGGCCCTCCGGTACGTGGGGCTCCGGGGCGGGTGCGTGATGACCTGCCAGGCTTTCAGGGTGAAGAGGAACTCCCTCGGGGCTTCAGAGCGCCAGCGGCGGGCAGTCTCCGGAGAGGGCGGGCGATAGAAAGTCTGCTGAACTTCCACGGCGGGGAAATGCTGGAAGTAGGTCTTCCGATTCTTCGGGAACCCGCAGCAGCCCACCCAGATCACAGGAACAACTCCAGAAAAACCTCGTCGTCGTACTGGCCGTCTATCCGGACCTGGCGGGTGAGGATGCCGCAGGGGCGAAACCCCAGCCCCTGGTAGAAGGCCAGCGCGCCCCGGTTGCTGGCCCGGACGTAGACGACCAGTTTTTCGTACCCGTGGGTTCGGGCAAAGGAGAGCGTGTGTTCCGCCAGGCGGCGGCCTACCCCCCGACGCCGCCAGCGGGGGAGAACAAAAGTCCCCAGCGTGCCCACATGGTCAAAGGCATCGGTGTAGCGGGCCCAACGCTCCAGCGACTGGAAGCCCAAGATTCGCCCCTCTGCCTCGGCAACGAAGATACCCTCCCGGTCGGAAAGGGAGGCCAGGTACTCTCGCTCCTGGTCGGGAGTGAAGGGGCGGCTGACGGCGGAATAGATCCGCTCTGCGCAGATGACCTCCCAGATGGCGGAGATAGCCTCCGCGTCGGAGGGAGTGGCTTTGCGGACCTGCAGGGTCTGATCCATATCCGTTCCCGGAATAAAAACGCCCCCGATCGGGGGCATCTCCAGGCGGAGAGGGTGGGATTCGAACCCACGGAGCCGTTTCCGGCTCACGCGCTCTCCAGGCGCGCGCGTTAGGCCAGGCTACGCTACCTCTCCGCCCCATATTATACCAGCCTCCCCCAATTTTTGCAACCCCGCCGGATGGTGGTAAAATATCTCCGGGTTCAGAACTGGACTTTGGACAAACTGAAAAGGCCAGAGAGAGCGCCTTACCCATGCATGCCACATATGTGGGCTTTATCCATTTGCCGATGCCCATATGTATGGGTGTGTAGGCCGAATTGAATTTCGGCATACATCCCGGCGGTTTATCCAAAGTCCAGTCAGGAAGACGAAGAACCGATGCCCTTTCCGGTCTGGCCTGCCCGACCCAGAGAGACCGCCCAGGCCATCTTCCCGGATGGCCGTGTTTTTGAGGCCCCGCGGGGCACCCCGCTGGAGGCATATCTGCGCGTGGCCTACCCCGACCACCCCGTCCCGATTATCGCCGCGCTCCTGGATGGCGACCTCCGGGAACTCTCCTATCCGCTGGAACGGGATGCCTGTGTCGTCCCCGTCCTCCTCTCCGACTCCGACGGGGTCCGCATCTACCGCCGTTCCCTTTCCTTCCTTCTCGTCACCGCCATCTCTGAACTCTTCCCCGACGTCCAGGTCGTTATAGACCACTCCGTTCCCTTCGGCGGCCTCTTTTGCCGGCTGCTGAACCGGGAGAATTTCACGGCGGAGGAACTCCAGGCGGTAGAGGCGCATATGCGCCGCATCGTTGAGGAAGATGCTCCCATCGCCAAAGAGCGGGCGCCTCTGGACGAAGCCCTGGCCCTCTTTCGGGCCCGTGGGCAGGACGACAAGGTTCGGCTCTTCTCCCGCCGCCGGAAGGACTACCTCGTCCTCTATCGCCTTCACGACTACCGGGACTATTTCCACGGCTATATGGTCCCTTCCACGGGCTACCTGCGCTACTTCGCCCTTCGCCCCTTTCCACCAGGGTTCATTCTCCAGTACCCCCGTCGCCATCGCCCGACGGAGTTGCTCCCCTGCACGGAGTATCCCCGGCTGACCGCCGTCTTCCGGGAGTACGGGGAATGGTTGCGGCTCCTGGGCGTGGAGGACGTGGGGAGTCTGAACGAGGCCATAGAGCAGGGACGGCTGCGGGAGATTATCCTGGTATCGGAGGCGCTCCACGAAGAGCGGATCGCCCAGATCGCCCACGAGATCGCGGCACAGCGAGACCGTATCCGTCTGGTCCTGATCGCCGGCCCCTCTGCTTCGGGCAAGACGACTTTTTCCCGGCGGCTGGCGATCCAGTTGCAGGCCCACGGCGTTCGGCCCTTCCCGCTCGCGATGGACGACTACTTTGTGGACCGGGACAAAACGCCGCGCGACGAGGAAGGCAACTACGACTTTGAGGCTCTGGAGGCCCTGGACCTGCCCCTGCTCAACCAGCAACTGCGGGCTCTGATGGCCGGGGAGGAGGTGACCATGCCCCGCTTTGACTTCCGGACAGGTACCCGTCAGAGGGGGCCGACGGTGCGGCTCACCCCCGATCACATCATCATCGCCGAAGGGATCCACGGGTTGAATCCCAACCTGGTGCCCCAGATTCCGCCGGAGAACATCTACCGAATCTACGTCTCTGCGCTGACCCAACTGAACGTGGACCGCCACAACCGGGTGCCAACAACGGACACCCGGCTGATCCGCCGCATCGTCCGGGACGCGCTCTCCCGGGGATATTCCGCGGAGGAGACGCTGGCCCGCTGGGAGAGCGTTCGGCGGGGCGAGAAGCGCCATATCTTCCCCTACCAGGAGCACGCCGACGTGATGTTTAACTCCGCCCTGGTCTACGAACTGGCCGTCCTCAAGCCGCTGGCGGAACCGCTTCTGCGTCAGGTGGAGTCCCCCGGCCTCCGGCGGGTAGAGGCCAAACGGCTTCTGGCCTTCCTGGAGTGGTTTACCCCCTGCCCCCCCGACCTCGTGCCGGGCAATTCCATCCTCCGGGAGTTCATCGGCAATTCCATTCTCCAGGACTATTTGCCGTCCCTTGCCCGGAGAACATAACCGGACTCTGATGAACCCATCCCGGGAGTCTTCCCGTTCTTTGCTCCTCACTCCCTACCCCCTTCTCCTCATCTTCTTCCTGTTCCTCGCCCTGGGTGCCCATCAGTTGTCCCTGCCCGGGCTCCATTACGACGAGGCGAAGGAGGCGGGCCTGAACGCTATGCAGTTGTTGACCGGCCAGCCGGTGACGGCGTTCCGGGATGCTGTGGTCTCTCTCGGCCCCTGGCGGCTCCCTCTGATGGTTCAGGACTATATCGGCGCGCTGAACGTCTATCTGGCCCTTCCCTTTTTGGCCCTGGGCGGGGTCAACCCTGTCGCCCTGCGCTGGCTCCCCCTGCTCACCGGCGGGGTCACGCTCCTGCTGACCTGGCGGCTGGCCCGGGCGTTGGGAGGGCCGCTGGCGGCGCACGCAGCAGCCTTTCTGCTGGCCGTCAACCCCACTTTCGTCTTTTGGAGCCGTCAGGGGGTTTTCGTCACCAATCTGACCGCGCTGTTCTTCGTCGCCAGTCTGCTGACCGGCCTCCGGTGGTGGCGAAGGCGTCGTCCCGCCGATCTCTATCTGACCGCCCTGCTCTGGGGCCTGGGCCTCTACGCCAAACTGCTCTTCCTCTGGGCCATCGGGGCCATGCTCGGAATGGCGGGGGCGGCGCAGGTGTTGAAACGCTGGCGCTCCGGGAGCGCACCGGGCCACGCGCAAGGGATTGTCCGGGGCTCCATCTCCGGAGTTCGGCACCTCTGCGTCGCTGGGCTCTGCTTTCTCCTGCCTCTGGCCCCGCTACTTCTCTTCAACCTCCAGACCGGCGGCACCCTGGTCTCCATTCTGAACAATCTGGGCGAATCGTACTACGGGGTGAACAACCGGGCCTATTTCCCCAACCTGGCCGTTCGGCTGGGCCAGTGGCTGCCCCTGTTGCGAGGCGACCATCTCTGGTATCTGGGAGGCGTCTTCGCCGATCGGTGGGCGCCGTATCTGGCTGTCGGAATGCTGCTGTGGGGGATTGGGATAGGCTTTCGGGAACGTCGGTGGGCTCACCTGCTGCCCGTCGCTCTGCTGGCGCTGATCGTGGCGCAGAGCGCGTTCACGGTGAGCGACCTCTTTATCACCCACTACGCGCTGGCGGTTCCGCTGATCCCGCTCCCCGGGGGGGCGGGCGGCGCGGGGCGCACCCACG
>DAOUBO010000235.1:0-9794 GCA_034432695.1 Anaerolineae bacterium
CCCTCCAGCACCCGCCCGACGACGTTCAGGTACCCCTCAGCGGTCCGCTCCCAGGTATAGTGGGCCAGGACCCGCTCCCGGCCCCGGCGGGCGAACTCCTCCCAGGCCTGGGGACTCCCCAGCAGCCGCAGAAGGCCCCGGGCGATGTCGGCGGGGTCGGCGGGGTCCACCAGGATGCCGTACTCCTCCCCGTCCTCCTGCCAGATTTCGGCGGGCCCACCGTTCCGGGTGACGACGACAGGCAACCCCGTCGCGGCGGCCTCCAGCGGGGCCAGGCCGAAGGGCTCGTAGAAAGCCGTCAGCGCGAAGACGGAGCGGCGCCGGGCCAGCAGCCGGTAGGCCGCCGCCAGCGCCGACTGCCCCGCCAGAGCCACCGCGCTCACCTCGCCCCAGAGGCCGTATTCCCGGATGACCTGCCGGATGCGCGCCAGAATCTCCCGTTCCTCCGGCGTGCCTTCCTCCTCCCGACGCAGGGGGTCCTCCAGATGCGCCGTGACCAGGAGCAGGTTGGCCCGCTCCCGCAGGGCCGAACTCCCGGCGAAGGCAACCATCAGGCTCAGGTGATTCTTCTTCGGCTCCAGTCGGCTGGAGGCGACGATGCAGGGGAGGCCGCGACGGTCCTCCCGGATGTCCCGCTCCAGCGCGGCCAGGACCCGCCGGTGGACGGTCTCCTCATCCGGCGCCCGGGCCCGGGGGTCAAAGACGGCGGTATCCACCCCGGGCGGGATCAGGGCGAAACGGCGGTCGTCGCCGACATCCACCGCTCCCCGGTAGGCCCGATGGCCGTACTGCTGGAACCGCTCCTGCCGGGTGCTGGTGATGTTGACGGCGGACCGGTTCATGCTGAGTCGCTCCGCCGCCAGGCGGCGGGCGAAGTGGTAGCGGGCGTCCAGCGCGGCGAGGTTCTCCGGCGTGGCGCCCAATCCGTCCATCTTCTGGGCGCCCAGGGAGTGGGCCGTGAAGGTGAAGGGGATGCCCGTCTCGGCGGCGATGAGGGCGCCGGCCAGGCCGCCGTCCCCGTAGTGGGCGGTGAAGGCGTCGGGGAAGCGCCCCTCCCGGCGGTAGAACGCCAGGATGCCCGGTACCCAGTCCGGGCCGATATAGGGCCAGAGTTCCTCTTTGGGGAGAAAACCATCGGGGCCGGCGGGGATACGGACGATGCGGACACTGGGCACGCCCGGATAACCGTCCAGCGGACCGTCCAGCCCGGGCCACTGGGGGTCCCGGATGCGGCGGGTGAGGATGTCCACGCGGTGCCCCATCCGGCCCAGCGCCAGCGCGACCTGCTTGACGTAGACCAGTTGTCCGCCGAAGTCCGGGTGCCGGGTCCAGTACCGGTCCTGCGGGTCAAAGTTTCCCTGGGGGTTCAGAAAGGCCAGATGCACAGATTGAGTCCTTCCATTGGGGCGACGTGCCAGGCACTTTTGGAAGTGCCTGGCACGTTCCCCGGGTTCATCCTTTGATGCCGGTCGCCGCCACGCTCTGGATGAACCACCGCTGGAAGGCCAGGAACAGGACCAGTACCGGCAGCGTGGTCATCGTCGCGAAGGCCAGCGTATCTCCCCACAGACGTGGGAATTGTCCGAAGAATTCCTGCATTGCCACAGTCAGCGGCCGGTATTCCGGCAGCCGGATGACCAGCAGTGGCCACAGGTAGGAGCCCCAAATCCACAGGAACTTCAAAATGGCGACCGTAGCGAAGACGGGCCTGGAGTTGGGCACGATGATATGCCAGAAAATGCGCAGACGACCGGCGCCATCTATGAGGGCCGCCTCGTCCAGGTCTCTGGGAAGGCCGATGAAGAACTGGTAGAACAGGTAGATAGAGAAAGCATCAGCGATGAAGGGAATAATCTGCACGATGTAGGTATCGTGCCAGCCGACGCCCCCGCCCGGCCTGGGCAACTGGGTGGTCAGCAGCATCAGGGGAACGGCAACGGCCTCAAAGGGGATGATAATGAGGGCCACGATGATGGCCAATACGATGTTCCGTCCCTTCCACCGGAGCCGCGCCAGCGGATAGGCGGCCATGCTGTTAACCAGCAGTCCCAATCCCACGGTGGTTGTCGTGATAAAGGCAGAGTTCCACAGGAACCGACCGAACGGCATACGGCGGAACACATCAAAGAAGTTCTGCAGGCCCAACCCGGTGTAGGCCTCGCGGATTTCAGCAGGCGCGTCGTCCAGCCGGTCCACCGGTGGTACCCACTTCAGGGGATACGGCACGAAGGCCAGCAGCCCGCCCACATCCGATGTAATCTGGGTCTCGTTGGTCTTGATCGCCGAGACGGCCATAAAGACAATGGGGAATGCGAAAAAGAATGCCAGCAGGACCATCACTGTGTAGTTCAGGACAGCTTTCACCGTCCTGCGGAGGCGATAAGGAAGACCGTGGAACGTCTTCTCCCCTGGAGTGGTCGCCTGGGTAGATTTTTGAGCGCTCATTCTATCGCCCTCTCTTCGCGCAGTACGGCGCGCTGAACAAGGGAAACTGCCAGCACAATCAGGAAGAACACCACAGTGATCGCCGAGGCGTAGCCTGCCCGCAACTGATAGCGCCCCTCCCGGACAGCGTGCAGGATGGTTGTCATCGTCGCCTCTCCTGGCCCCCCGCCGGTCATCACCTGTACCTGGGTGAACAACTGGAAGGCCAGGATGGTTGTGGTCACGACCACGAAGATTGTGGTGTTGCGCAATTGCGGCAGCGTGACGAAAAAGAATTTCTGAATCTCATTACAGCCGTCCACTTCCGCCGCTTCGTACAACTCGCCGGGTATTTCCTGCAGGCCGGCCAGAAAGATGACCATCTGGAATCCCACTCCCTGCCAGATGGATAGCAGCATAATGGAGGGGAACGCCAGTTTGGGATCGCCCAGCCAGTTAAAGGGACCCAGGCGTCCCAATGAAACGGCCTTCAGAAACGCGTTGATCGTGCCCACGCCCGGGTTGTAGAGGAAGAACCAGATCACCGCGACCACGACCATCGGCACAACCACGGGCATAAAATAGAGAGCCCGGAAGAGATTCACTCCCCTGATCTTCTGGTTGACCAGTATCGCCAGGAGCAGGGCAAACGCCGACTGCAGCGGCACAACGACCAGGGCGAAGTAGAAGTTGTTGGTCAGCCCTTTCCAGAACGTCGGGTCGCCTGCGGCTATCAGGAAGCGCCTTCCGAAGAGATGAAACTGCGTCAGTTCTTGCAGTCCCTCATACCGTTCGTTGCTGCGCAGAAGGGTACGGGGCCGTGGGTAGAGAACCCGGCCCTCCTCATCCCGCTGTATCTCTCCGGTGACCAGGTCTCTCAGAGGTTCCATCGGAATGATGTGGATTCGCAGCAACTGGCGGTAGTTCTCCAGGCCAATGAACTGGGGTGGGTTGGGGGATAACAGCCGCGTGTCGGTCAGGCTGAGCTGAAAGGCCATCAGGAAGGGTACGGCCAGGAAGATGGCCAGCCCGATAGCGGCCGGGGCCAGCATCAGCCAGGCCACGACATTCTCTTTTATCCTCTCAATCGGGAGTCTGGGCCGTCGCTTCAGGTCGGTTCTTTCCCCTGAGCCCTTCATTTCGCGCCCTCCCCTGCCAGGTCCCTGAGAACGATCTGCGGCCCGTGTGAGAGGGGCCAGGGGGAATCGCCCCTGGCCTCTTCTCTGTGCCGCCTTACCCCCTGTCTTACCGGTAGTAGTTGTTCGCTTTCAGGTCGGCGTCAATCTTGTCCACGGCTTTGTCCAACTCCGTCTGTACATCGGCGCCGTCGGCGATGTTTCGGAAGGCCGTGGAGAAGGCCGCCGTGATGGTCGGATAGGCGGCGGTGATGGGACGGGGCACGCCCCAGCCGGCCTTAAGTTGCGCCACGAAGGTGTACAGCAGACCACCGGGAACGAACCGCTTATCTGCCTCAAAGACCGAGATGCGGGCCGGAATTGCCCCGTTGGCGTCGGTCATAATCTTAATATTCTCCGGCTCCAGCAGGAACTTGAGGACTTTGGCCGCCGCTTCCGGGTGCTTGCAGGCGCTGGTGATACCCCAGTTCCAGGAACCCATGCCGGTCTTGGGGCCGGTTCCGAAGTCGGGCATCGGCAGAAGCAGCAGATCGTCGCCCACTGCCTGGATGTGGTCGTTGGCGGTCCAGTGCCCGACCCAGGCCAGGGCGCATTTGCCGCTGGTGAAGCAGTCGTCCGTGGCCGCGCGGGCGTTGGCGTAGCCCTTCTGGAACCAGCCCTGGATCATCGTCATGGCCGCGACCGCCTTGGGCCCGTTGAGCACGCCTTCAGCCGACTCATAGGTCTGGCGATCAATCAGGTCGGCCCCGAAACTCTGGAGCACGGGCGAGAAGCCATAGGTCAACCACTCGCTCGGCGCCGACGGCGCGTAGTTCATCTTCAGGTCAATGGCGTACTCCGTTTCGGGAAGCGCCGCCAGGGCCTCCAGAGCCGCGTTGAACTCCTCGCCTGTCCAGGGGTTCTCTACCGTGGGGATGCGCACTCCCGCCTTTTCCAGGTAGGACTTACGCGCCCAGATCGCCAGCCCGGAGTCAAACTGCCCCAGACTGTAGAGCCGGCCGTCCCGGTAGGTGCCCTGGGCGATGATGGAGGGCAGGAAGTCGGCGAGTTCGTCCTTGGTGAAGTAATCGTCCAGCGAGATCAGGTAGCCGCCCCAGACGTAGTTATAGACAAAGGGGCCGTCAAAGTCAAGCAGACAGGGCAGTTGGCCCGCGACGGCGGCCGCCTGGACCTGCTGGTTGTAGTCGCCCTCGGGCAACTCTACGAGATTCAACTGGATGTTCGGGTCGCTCCACCCGCTGAAAATCTTCGTCAGCGCGTCCCGCTCGCCGCCCCGACCGGAGTGGAACCAGATGTCAACGGTCACGGGCCCGGCAGCGGGAGGAGGGCTGGTGGGCTTGGGGGGAGCGGTTGTGGGAACCGGCGTTCCGGGAGCAGGGGTAGGCGTCCCGGCACGGCACGCGCTGACCAGGATGGACACTGCTACCAGCAGCGCGGCCGCAACGATCAGTCTCTCCTTGCCGTTCATCTTTTCACCTCCCTTAGCTATGTTGTATAGACGCTCCGGTTATCCCTTGTGTTACCCGGACCAGAAGCAAGGCTTTCGCTGCCTGATGTTGGATTACCCTGATAACATCACCCCCTTTCTCCAGCCGGATCGCCCGGTCAATGATTTAAACCGGTTGCAATCACGGGCATAAAAAGGACGCGAATCGCTGGAGCTTAAATCGGTTGCAACCATCATACGGTTGAAGGCGGTGGAGCGGTGGTACCCCGGACCACCAGTTCGGTGGGCAGCACCTCATACACCGGTTCCGTCTCCGGGTTTTCCAGCGTCTTCAGCAGCAACTCCACGCCGCGCTGGCCCGACTCAAAAAGCCTCTGGCGCATCGTCGTCAGCCCCAGAATCTCGGCGATTTCCACGTCGTCGTACCCGACCACGGACAGGTCCTGGGGCACGCGCAGCCCCAACTCCCGCGCGGCCTCCAGTACACCCACCGCCTGCACGTCGCTGGCGGCAAAGATGGCCGTCGGGCGCTCGGGGAGGGCCAGCATCTGGAGGGCGGCTTCCCGGGCCGGGCCACGGCCGTGGGGGCGCTCCGCGTAGTACTCGGGTCGGTAGGGAATCCCTGCGGCCTCTAACGCCTGCCGATACCCGCGCGCACGGTCGCGACTGGAGGTAAAGTTAAAGGGGTTATCGGCCGGGTCGCCGATGAAGCCGATCCGGGTGTGGCCCAGGCCGATCAGGTATTCGGTGACCGCCTTCCCTCCGGCCACGTCATCTACGGTGATCTGATGCAGGGTGGTCAGCGCCGGATGATGGGCATCAATCAACACGATGGGCACGCTCGCCTCCGCCAGCAGTGGCACCTCTTCGTCGGTTGGGGAGATGGAAATGACGAGGACGCCGTCCACCCGGTCCCGGCGGGGTATCGTGCGAAAACAGTCCGCGCGCTGTTCCGGGTCCTCAATGTTGTGGATGAGCAAATCGTACCGACTTCGGGCCAGCGTGTTCACGACGCCCTTCAATCGCTCCGTCACAGACGGGGAGGTGAAGAAGGGGACGATGACGGCCAGGGTCAGCGTCTTTCCCGTGGCGAGGCGTTGTGCCATGCGGTTGGGGACATAGTTGAGCGCTTTGACAACCTGCAGGATTTTCTGGCGCGTCGCGGGGTTGACCAGGGGGCTGTTGTTGATCGCCCGGGAGACAGTGCCTGGCGAGACGCCTGCTATCTGCGCGATATCCCGAATCGTGGTGGCGTTCCTGCCCATCTTGGCGAGGGGATGCAACCGGTTTAATGAAACCGGTTGCATTATACACCATCCGATGCAAATTGTCAAGACCCACCCAGGAAGATCGTTTGTAACTACCGACCATTGCCCGATTCACAGATAACGTAGCGCAGGGAGTTCGCGTGCACGTGCCAGGCACTTCTGGAAGTGCCTGGCACGTTTTTCCAGCGGCGTCTTCGTGGCAGGTCGTTACCCCACCTGGCGCAAAACCGCCGCCAGGAGTATAATAGGCCCTGTGAAATCCTTAAACGCATACCGCTGGTGGGTCGGAGGGGTTGTCGGGATCTGGTTCCTGGCCTCGCTCCTCACGCTGAACTATAACGGCCTCTTCTTTGACGAGGGCATCTACGTCACCGCGGGGCTCCGGACCCTGGAGGGGCACGGCTACTCGGACCAGTACCTCACCTGGTTCGGCGGCACGCTCCTCTGGCCCGCGCTGGCCGGGCTGGGGTACCGGGTCGCCGGGGCCGTCGGCGCCCGCGCGCTGGCGCTGCTGGCCGTCTCCGGTGGACTGCTGGCCTTCGCCCGGGCCACGCGCAACCTCTTCGGCGAACGGGCCGGGTTCTGGGCGACGGTCGCTCTGGCGCCCAACGGCGCGCTGATCTCCATAGCCCGCCTGGCGGTCTACGACGGGCTGGCCTGGGCCGGGATGGCCGTCAGTTTCTGGGCGCTCACCGAACTGGCGCGCCAGGACCACCGGAAGTGGCTGCTCCTGGCCGTCGCGGCCTACGTCCTGGGCACCCTGGCCAAGTATCCCACCGGGGTTATGCTCCTCCCTCTCCTCGGCGTCCTCGTCCTCACCCGACGGAAGAAGGCTTCCCTGGACCTGCTCCTCTTCGGCTACCTGGGCGCGCTGGTGGCCCTTATGGTGCTCCTCCCTGTCCGGGAGCAGGTGGCAGTGTACTTTCAGTGGCGGCTGACCAATACCCCATTCTTCGGCGTGACCCTCCCGATGATCGCCTGGACCGCCTTCTCCATGAGCCTCCCCGCGCTGATCCTGGCGCCCATCGGCTGGTGGCTCCATCGGGAGAACCGGCTCCTGGGCGGTGTCCTGCTCCTCAGCCTCTTCATCTGGCCCGCCTACCACATCCTCCGGCACGACCCGGTCAGCATCACCAAACACCTGACCTTCGGCTACCTCTTCGCCTACCCGCTGGTCGGCGTCGCGCTGGCGGCCCTCTGGGACACCGGGAAGGGGGCGGTTCGGGCCCTGTGCCGGGTCGGAGCGGCCCTGCTGGTGGTCGCGATGGCTGCGCTGGGCATCCCCCAGGCCGCCCGGGCCGACCGGGGCTGGCCTGACCTACGGCCCCCGGCCCAGTACCTGGTGGAACATGTCCGTCCCGGTGAGAAACTGCTCATCAACGAATCCTGGCCCTTCATCGCCTACCTCTACGCGGAGGGGCGCATCTCCTCTCCCTGGGACGTCTACGACACCTACCGGGTTGCCCACGGGGAACTGGAGGGGGACCTCTGCGCGGTGGACTGGTTCGTGGACGTGCGCGGCTCCTTCGCCTGGCCCCCGGAAATCCTCCGGCAGGTAGAGGCCTGCGGGACCTTCCGGCCCATCCTCTCCTCCACCAGTTGGGCCGTCAACATCGGGAGCGACCTGCGCTACGTGGAGTATCCGGTGGAGACGGTGGTGTGGCGGAATGATCGGTGAAAGGTTTTTAACCGCAGAGGTCACAGAGAACAATGAGGTAACTGGATGAAAAACTGGCTGTTTCGGATCGCAGGCATCCTGTTTTTTGGGACCACCCTCTGGTTCGTCCCCTGGCTGTTCGCACGCCTGAACGGGCAGGCATGGTGGCTTTCCGTCCCCTTCGCGCTGGCCACGCTGATGACCGTCTTCCTGGCCGGGGTGACCATCATCAACGGCTGGTCGCTGTGGGCGCCGCCGGAGCGCCGGGTCCCGCCCGGCCAGGAACCGGACGTCCTGGTGGTCATCCCCACCGCCGGGGAGCCGCCGGATATGGTCTACCGGACCGCCCGCTCGGTGCTGGCGCAGGACTACCCCACGGAGAAAATCCGCCTGGTCATCAGCGACGACTCCCACCGCCCGGCGATTCACGAGGTGGCCCGACGGCTGCAGAGCGAGTTCCCTGCCGCCCGGGTGATGTACTACGAGCCGCCCCTGCGGGGCTCGGCGGAACGCCGGGGGGACGCCAAAGCGGGCAATCTCAACGCCGCCCTGGAGGCCTGTTTAGTGGACGGGCCGATCCCGATCACCGTCTTCCAATTGCTGGACCTCCCGGCCCTGCTCCCGGTTTCCTACTGCGAAGACATCCCCTTCATAGAGATGCGGGACGCCGACGACGAACTGACGGAGCCTTCGTTCCTCCGTCGGGCCATCGGGCAGTTGCTGAGCGACCCCCGCGCGGCCTTCGTCCAGACGGTCAAAGAAGCGGTGGTCGGCGCCGGGGACCCCTTCAACAACATGGAGCCCCTCTTCTACCGCCGGGGGATGCTGGCCCGGAACGCCACCAACTCCGTCTTCCCCTGCGGCTCCGGCCTGGTCTGGCAGCGGAAGGCGCTGGAGGACATCGGCTGGCTGCCGGTCTGGAATCTGGTGGAGGACTTCCAGTCGGGGGTGGAGGCGCTGCGGCGGGGCTGGCGCGGCATCTACCTCCCCATCGTCGGTGCCCGGGGCCAGATCGCCCCGGAGGACATCCCCAACTACTTCAAGCAGCGGGGGACCTGGGCGCTGGATACGCTCCGCTGGCTCTTCTGGGGTCGGAAACAGGGCCTGAACTTCCGCCAGCGGCTGCACTTTCTGGAACTGGGCCTCTTCTACCTGCACAGTTTCGCCACCCTGATCTTCATCCTGACGCCCGTCCTGGCCCTCACGCTGGGCATCTATCCCGTCATCGCCACCCACGCCGACTACGCGCTCCACTTCTGGCCCTTCATGGCGGCGGCGGAACTGATGCTGGTGGCGCTGGCGGGGGAACTCCCCTACGAGTCTGTCTGGCGCTCCCGCCAGATGTGGGTCGGCCTGACCCCGGTCTACATCTGGGCCGCGATTCTGGCCCTGGTCTACGGCCCGAAGCGGAAGCCGGTCTACAGGGTAACCCGAAAAGTCCACCAGGCCGGCCTCTACTGGCGGGAGATCCTCCCCCAGATGCTCCTCTTCCTGGCGCTGGCGGGCGCCATGCTCTACCACCTGGCGACCCGCTCGTTTCTCTTTGAGGCGGACTGGGGGAGTCTCCTCTGGGCGGCGTACTTCGCCGGACTGCTCAGCCAGGTCATCAGGAACGCCGGATACGGCCTGGCTCTCGGTTTCCGGCGGGTCAGGGGAAAGGGACTGCAATGGGACTCCTCCCGCGTATCGTAAGACCGCTGCTGGCAGTTGTCCTGCTGGCAATGGCTCTGGCCGCCTGTGCGCCTCCCCGGCCGCCGGTGACGGTCCTCTACACCGTGGCCCCCCCAACCGACACCCCTTCGCCCTCCCCAACGGCTTCCCCGACCTCGTCCCCTTCCCCCACGCCCACGGCGACCCCGACT
>DAOUBO010000236.1:0-1682 GCA_034432695.1 Anaerolineae bacterium
GGTCAACAGATACGTTGACGTCGCCCTATTCCAACCTTTCATAGGAGGATGACCCAATGGAAGTGCCCGCACAAGCTGTCCGTCCTTTTCCTCCAGGAACCCGTGTCGGCCCCTATACTATTATCCGTCAGATCCCTGGCGGCGTGGGAGGGATGGCCGTTGTCTATGAGGCCCGATTAGGAAATCGGGGAGGGTCGGTTGCTCTGAAGGTAGCCCATTCCGGATTGGGGGGGTTCCTGAAGGACGAGGCCGCCTTCCTTAAATCGGTCCAGTTGAATCACCCTCACATCATTAAGGTCCTGCCGACCCCTCTGGGGGGCGGGTCCAGCGATTACATCGTCAAAGACCCGGAGAGCGGGTGCTGGTACTTCGCAATGGAGTACATGGCGGGCGGTTCTCTGGCCGACTGGCTGGCCCGTCGCAAGCGGATTCCCTTTTCCAGAGCAAAGGAGGTGCTTCGCCAGATCGGGAGTGCGCTGGATGCCGCCCATCAGGCGGGCGTCCTGCACCTGGACGTGAAGCCCAGCAACGTTCTCTTTCGGGAGGACCCGGAACGAAAGAAGATGCACGCCGTACTGACCGATTTTGGCGTCGCCCGTCCGCTCGGCCGCCCGGCCTCTGGACAAACCACCCTGACGGTGGAATACGCTTCCCCAGAGCAGGCCCGTTTGGTCGCTGGGGAGCCCGCGGAAGTTGGGCCAGCATCCGACCTGTATTCCCTGAGCGTTGTCTTCTATGAAATGATCACTGGCCGCCTTCCGTTCCGGGGGGAGAGCGAACTGGCCCTTCTCTATCAGATTGTCCATGAGGAGCCGGACCTCTCCTCTCCTGGCTTCTCTCCGTACATAGCATCGGTTCTGGGGCGCGCCATGAGCAAGGACCCGGCCCAGCGCCCCCCCTCAGCGGCCGCTCTGGTGGAAGAGCTGGAGAAAGCGGCTGCCAGAGAAGCCCCGCTGACCGTTAATGTGGAGAGGCACAGGCCCTGGGGCGGGAATCGGGCCTGGCTGGGAGGAGCCGTGATCGGCCTCATCCTGGGGTTCCTGCTGGGCTTCCCCAGTGGCTGGTACCTGGGGCGCCTTGGAGGGACACAAGGAACGCCAACTCCCCCTGCGATGATAGCCATCACCACAACCGTTCCGATTTCCCGGTTGACCCTCTTGCCCACCGTTACGCCCACCCCGGTCCCGACGACGCCTTCTCCCACCCGTCCCCCGACGTCCACGCCGATCCCGCCGACCAAAACCCCAACTCCGCTCCCTCCGGCTACGCCGACCCCGACGGTGAGCGGTGGAGGATAGGAGGTGCGAAGTGCCCAGGGAGATCCCCATCTACGCAGATGCCCGGACAGACCCTGCCGGGCGACAACTGAACGAAGATGCGGTCTACCACTGTTCGGCCGTTCCGGCCGAAAAACGAACGGCCCGCGGCTATCTCTACATCGTGGCCGACGGCACCGGTGGCCAGGAGGGGGGCCAGACGGCCAGCACGATGGCGACCACCATCATCGCCGAGCGCTTCTATGATGATACCAACCCGGACATCGGAGAGAGCCTCCGCCAGGCCATCCAGACTGCCCATGAAGCCCTCTACGAACTGGCCCAGCGGGTCCCCTCCTGGGCGGAAATGAGCCCCACCGTCGTCGCGGCTGTCATCCACCAGGGGCGACTCTACGTGGCCCATGT
>DAOUBO010000237.1:0-1737 GCA_034432695.1 Anaerolineae bacterium
GGGGTGGGGTGGGTGCGGCGGAAGAAGGTGGCGGGGTCCAGGTACTCCAGGGGGCCCCGTCCGGCGGCGACGTCCGAGAGGTCGGCGGCGAAGACGGCCTCGTCCAGGCGGCCCTCGCGGATATCGCGGTGGGGGGTGACGACCTGGTGCCAGGGGCGGAGGGGGCCGGCGGCGGTGGGCAGGGTCTCGGTCAGGCCGGCCCGGTGGAGGTAGAGGGCGACGGCGCTCAGGAAGGCCTCCGCCTCGGGAGGGGTGACCGGCTGGCCGCCGGGGTGCGCGGCCCGGTTGCGCAGGTCAATCCAATCCCCGGCCTGGCGCAGGAGGGAGAGGTCACGGCCCAGTTTCCGCCCGGCCGTCTCCAGGAGGCCCGCCCGGCGGAAGAGGCCGACCAGTTGGCCCAGGGTCAGGTCGTCCACGGGCTTCTGGAACTCGCCCAGGGCCTTCGCGACCACCTCCTGTTCCTGCGGGGAAAGGCGGGGGATGGTCTCCCGGTAGAGCCAGCGGAAGAGGGATTCCAGGACCTGCCCGGCGATGAGGGCGGCCTGGTCGGGGTAGCCCTGGGCCAGAAGGGTTCGGGCCCGGTCCAGTGCGGTGTGCCAGTCGTGGGGCATGGGTACCTCCTCGGGTTGAGGTGACAGGTGACAGTCACCTTCAAGGTGACTGTCACCTCAATCTCTCTCAAAATTGCAGTTGCCGCGCGCCCCGGGTGTAGTGCTGGCGGCCGTAGAGGAGGCCCTGGAGGAGTTGACGCTCCTTGTCCCCCTCCGGCAGGACGTCGCTGACGGCCTGCACCACCTGCCAGAAGGCCTCGTTCCCCCCGTAGGTGGCCGCCAGGTGCTCCTGCAACTCCGGGATGCGGTTCTCCGCCCAGAGCGCCGCCGCCCAGTGGAGCGCGTCCACCATCGTCGGGTGCGGCCGGGGCGCGCCCCGTCCCTCCATCCGGGCGGCAAAGCGCGCGTCCCGCGCCCGCTCGTGCGGCGCGCGGACGTGGATGTACTCCTTGTCCTTCTCCACCAGCCCGCCCGGGCCCCAGTGCTCCGTCAACTCCACCCCGACGATGGCCGCCAGTTTGCGCGCGTCGTCAAAGGGGACGCGGGCGTGGTTGTAGGTCCAGCGCCAGAGGAGGTAGAAGCGGGTGAGGGGATCCACGCCGCCCATGGTCGTGCCGTCCCGCAGGATGCGCTCCAGCGCGAACTCGCCCACCATCCGCCGGACGTCGTCCAGGAGTTCGGCGACGGTGACGGGCTCGCCGGAGAGTTTCTCCACCCGGTCGTAGCGGCCGAAGGCCTCCACGGCGGGGCCGATGGCGCTCATAAAGAAGTCGGCGCCGCGGATGCCCTCGGCCCAGAACTGGGCCAGCCGCTCCCGGATGCGGGCCTGGATCTCCCGCTGGACGGCGGCGTACTCGCCGACGGAGGGGCGGCCGTCGGGCCGGACGGGGCGCTTGCGGCAGACCATGTAGATGCTGGAGGCCAGCGCGGCCGACTCCTGGGCCCGCAGGCGGGCCTGCATCTCGGTGTGGACCGGCCAGGAGGCGGTGAGGTAGAGGCCGGCCTCCAGCAGCGCGCCGATCACCGTCTCCCAGGCCTCGGTGGTCTTGTGGGCGAAGACGACCACGGCGATGCCGTCAGGGTGCAGCACCCGGCGGATTTCCCGAAAGGATTGGGTCAGCATCTCCTCAAAGCGACGGCGGGCCCGGTCCATCCCGCCCGCCTTGCTGGCGTCGGCGACCATCTC
>DAOUBO010000238.1:0-1586 GCA_034432695.1 Anaerolineae bacterium
CCGCTCTGCCAGCGAGGCCACGACGACGTTGGCCGAGGCACCCACCAGCGTGGCGTTGCCCCCCAGGCAGGCCCCCAGTGCCAGCGACCACCACAGCGGCATCACCGGCATTTCCTGCCCCAGGGTCTCCACCAGCGGGATCATCGTCACGGTGTAGGGGATGTTATCCACAATGCCGGAGACCAGCGCGGACATCCACAGGAGCGCTATGGAGGCCAGGCGCACGTTTCCCCCCACCAGCCGCAGCGCAGCCTCGGCGACCATCCGGATGATGCCGGTCCGGACCAGTCCCTCCACCACGACGAACAGGCCGACGAAGAAGAACAGGGTGGTCCATTCCACCTCCCGGATGACGTGGTGCGGGTCCGCCCGGCTCCAGAGGAGCAGGACGGTCGCCCCGGCCAGTGCGACGGTGGCGGACTCTATGTGCAGGCTCCCGTGGAGGAGGAAGCCGAGGACCACCCCGCCCATCACGACGAGCCCTTTGCGCAGGAGCGGGCGGTTGGTGATGAGTTCCGCCGCCTCCAGGGTGGCCAGGTCGGCGGCCCGCACCGGCCGGGCCCGCAGTTCCCTGCGGAACATCAGCCAGGCCAGCCCCAGGAAGGCCAGCAGGATGAGCAGGCTGATGGGCCCCATGTGGGCGATGAAGGTGGTGAAATCTATCCCCGCCGCGCTCCCGATGAGGATGTTCGGCGGGGCGCCGATGAGCGTCGCCGTCCCGCCGATGTTGCAGGCCAGAATCTCGGCGATGAGGAACGGCAGCGGGTTCAACCCCAGTTGCCCCGTCACGAAGAGCGTGACCGGCACCACCAGCACGACGATGGTCACGTTGTCCAGGAAGGCCGAACTGAGCGCCGTGACCAGGCAGAGGATGAGCAGGATGCGCGCCGGTCGCCCTTTGCCCAGCCGGACCGCCTGGACGGCCAGCCACTGAAAGAGCCCCGTCTCCCGCAGGATGTTGGCGATGACCATCATCCCTACCAGCAGGAAGATGACGTTCCAGTCAATGGAACGGAACGCCTCGGCCTGGGTGACCACCCGCAGGAGGATCATCGCCACCCCGCCCAGCATGGCGGAGACGGTCCGGTGGACCCGTTCGGTGACGATGAGGATGTAGGTGACGGCGAAGACGATGGCCGCGATCCAGGTTAGGCTCACCGGGCTTCCCTCTTTTCCGACTCCCGCTGGGCCAGACAGTGGGTCAGCAGGCCCAGGAGGTCCACGTACCCCACGACGCGGTACGCCTCATCCACGACGGGCAGGCCGGAGAGGCGGTGTTCGTGCATCAGCATCAGCGCCTGCTTGAGGGTGTCCCTCTCCCTGACCCAGACCGGGCGCTGCATGCCGTCGGCGGCGGTGCGGATGCGGGTTTCCGCCGCGACCTCCGCCACCCGCTCCAGGTCGGTGATCTCCCGAAAGAGTTCCTCCGGCAGGATGTAGAAGAGCAGGTCCTCGGCGATGGTGTGCAGGTCCAGCAGGCCGACCAGGCGGCCCTCTTCCGTGACGACGCAGGCGACGCGGACGCCGGGGTGGGCGGCCAGGGCGCGGGCCACCTCGTCCAGCGGCGCGTCGGGCGGGACGGTGAC
>DAOUBO010000239.1:0-10010 GCA_034432695.1 Anaerolineae bacterium
GGTGACACTGCATGTGGGGGTGAAGGCATAGAGTTCCGTCGCGGCGATGTCGCTGCTGCAACGAAAACGTACAGGAGGTTTCCCATGGCACGAGCCGGAAAGATCGCCCTCAATATTGTGCTCATCCTCGTTCTGATGGTCGCCGGGTACGAGGCCCAGACCTTTGCAAAGATCGGCTGGAACTCCGTCGTGGACTACCAGAGCCCCTACCTGAGTTCCCTTCCGCGGGGGAACGCGGCCCCTCCCCTGGCTCAGCGGGTCGTGCTCATCATGATAGACGGGCTTCGGTTGGACGTCTCCCGGGAGATGCCCAATCTGAACGACCTGCGCCGTCAGGGGGCCGACCTGGCCGTTCGTGTGGGACAGCCGTCCCTCTCCTATCCTTCCTGGACGGTCATCGCGACGGGGGCGTGGCAGGAGGTGAGCGGGGTGACCACCAACTGGTTTGAGGGGCCGGTGAAGATGGACAACATCTTCCGGGCGGCGAAGGAGGCCGGGCTTCCGGCCGTCGCGGTCGGCGCGCGGGGGTGGCAGAAACTCTTCGGCCCCGACATCACCGACTTCTTCCCCATCACCTGGCCGGAAGAAGGAAAGGCGCCGCCGGAGGAGTGGGCAAAGGCGGACCGGGAGGCCTGCCAGAAGGGGCTGGAGATCCTGAAGGAGTTTGACGCCGGCCTGATCCTTCTGTACATCGGGGGGACCGACGAGATGGCCCACGAGTACGGAGGGACCAGCGAAGCCTACCTCCAGGAGGTCCGGTTGGCCGATTGGTGCGTCGGTCAGGTGGCGGCCCGATTGGATTGGGGGAAGGACGTCCTGATGGTCACTGCTGACCACGGCCATATAGACACCGGCGGCCACGGCGGCTGGGAGGAGGTTGTCCTGCGGGTGCCCCTGGTGGTGACGGGCCACGGGATCCGGAAGGGGGCGTACACCGACCGGTTCCAGGCCGACATCGCGCCCACGATCGCGGCGCTGCTGGGGGTGCCGATTCCGACCCACGCGCAGGGCCGGCCGCTGCTGGAGATTCTGGACGCCCCGGCCGACGCCAAAGGGCCCATCGGGCTGAACGCTGCGCTGCAACTTTCTGGCTTCTACGACCTGTACGCGCAGGTGCTGGGGGTTCGCCCCTTCGCGGGGAACATTCTGAAGGCGAACCGGGAGGCCATCGCGCGCGGGGAAGAGGGTGCGCTGGCACAGTTCTGGGAGAGCCTGACCCGGCAGGCGGCCGCGGCCAGGCGAAGCCGCGGGTGGCGGGATCGGATCCTCCGGTTCCCCATCGCGCTGGGCATCGCCCTGGTCCCCCTGGCCTATTACCTGAGTTTTCGCCGTCGGTGGAGCCAGGTTCTGCTTCCGGTGGCCGCAGCGCTCCTGTACTGCCTCCTCTACAACCTGCTCTTCTTCGTTGTGCGCGGCCACACGTGGTCCCTCTCTGTGTTCAATTCCGAGGCGCAGATTGAGGCTTTCTTCAACCAGCGGCTTCTGGACGCTGCCCTCTCGGTGGTCGTGGCCGGACTGGTTCTCGCCCTCGCCCTCTGGAAGAAACCCCCGCTGGAGACGCTGGAGCGGATGGTGGCCTTCTCCTTCACAACGTTCTATCTTCTGCTCCTGCAGGTGGATCTCTTCTACTGGCTCTACCACATCCGGTTCTCCTGGGCGCTGCCGGACCTGAAGATGGGGTTCAAGTACTATATGGACCTGCTTCAGATGATTCCGGTGGGGGTGCTTTCCGGTGTGCTGGCGGGGCTGGCGGTACTCATCGGGTGGGGGATTCGCCGTTGGCGTCGTCCACGGCCTGCGCTGGAGCCGGTAGCGCCGCCTGCGCCGGGGGAGCCGGGCCCTGCGCCGGCCCCTCCAGGGGGCGAAGCGGCGCTGGAGAACCCATAGGGGTCCGCACCGCCCCGCTGCCTCTGGAGGGACAGCATGGCTGGCCTCTTCGGCACACAGGCGTTATGGGTGGCGGACCTCGTGCTGGTGGCCATAGGGGCTATGGGGGGGCTGGCGGTTGCCGGATGGGGTTTTGCCCGGCGGCGGGGCTTCTTGGCCCACTGCCGGCTGATGGCCTGGGTAACCTTCGTGGCCTACCTGCCTATTCTGGGCGGGATGATCGGCCCATGGCTGGGGCTGGCCCGACAGGGGAGCGCGGTCTTCGGTCAGGCGCAGACCCTCGCTCCCTTTATGCACGGCGTCCTGGGTGGGCTGGCCCAGTTGCTGATGACTTATACGGTGGTACGGATGAACTGGAGGCGAAAGTGGCCGCCCCGCCGTCCCCTCTGGCTGATGCGGATTGCCCTTCTGCTCTGGCTTCTGGCGATCATCGGCGGGACGGGGACCTATCTGACGCTCTATCTGGGGTAGGGGGACGGTATCGTTTGGCGGCACTGCGCAGAGAAACGTGCCAGGTGCTTTCAAAGGGGACTTTGGACAAACTGAAAGGGCCAGGGAGAGTGCCTTACCTATGATATGTGGGCTTTATCCATTTGCCGATGCCCATATATATGGGTGGCCCGTAGGCCGAAATTCGGCTTACATCCCCGGTGGTTTGTCCAAGGCCGAAATGAATTTCGGCTTACATCCCCTGGTGGTTTGTCCAAGGCCGAAATGAATTTCGGCTTACATCCCTTGGTGGTTTGTCCAAGGCCGAAATGAATTTACATCCCTGGTGGTTTGTCCAAGGCCGAAATGAATTTCGGCTTACATCCCTGGTGGTTTGTCCAAGGCCAGTTCAAAGTGCCTGGCACGTTTCTATAGGCATACAATGGGCAGGCCCGACGCTCGCGCTACAGGGTTCGGCAGATGAACCCCTTCAGGTACGTCCCCTCCGGGAAGGTGAGGGCAACCGGATGATCGCTTCCCTGGTGCAGATGGCCGATGATCTGCACGTCCCGGCCCGCGTCCAGCGCAGCGCTGAAGAGGATTTTCTGGAAGAGGTCGGCGGAGATCGCGCCGGAGCATGAAGTGGTGAAGAGAACTCCGCCGGGCCGCAGCAGGTGGAAGGCCTGGAGGTTGATGTCCTTGTAGGCGCGGGCCGCACGGGGAACGTCCCCCGCGGTGGGCGCGAACTTGGGCGGGTCCAGGACGATCCGGTCAAATCTGCGCCCGGCCGACCGGAATGCCCGCAGGACCCGCGGGACGTCGCCCTCCACGAACTCGTGGGCATCCGGGGAAAGGCCGTTGAGAGCCAGGTTTTCCTCCGCCAGGCGCAGCGCGGCTCCGGAGGAGTCCACGAAGGTCACGCGGGCCGCGCCGTGGTAGGCCGCGTAGACGCCGAACGCGCCGGTGTAGCAGAACGCGTCCAGGACCTCCGCGCCGGGGCAGAAAGGAGCCAGCCGGGCCCGGTTCTCCCGCTGGTCCAGGTAGAACCCCGTCTTCTGGCCCGTCCGGATGTCCACCCGGAAGCGCAGGCCGTTTTCCCGGATTTCCACCAGCGGAGGAGGTGGGTCTCCCCAGAGCGGGCCGGCGACCATCGGGAGTCCCTCTTTCTCCCGGACGTCCACGTCGGAACGTTCGTAGACGCCCCGCGGGGAGAGCAGGTCCACCAGCAGGGAGACGAGGGTTCCCTTCCAGCGCTCTATCCCCAGAGTCAGGAACTGAACGACCAGGTAGTCGCCATACCGGTCCACGATCAGCCCTGGCACGCCGTCGGACTCCGCGTGGACCAGGCGGAAGGCGTCGGTGTTCGGGGAGCGGAGCAGGTCCTCTCGCCCCTTCAGGGCCTGCTGGAGCCGCTGCTTCCAGAAGTCGGGGGTGATTTCTTCGGCGGGGTTCCAGGTGAGGAGCCGGACGGTGATCTGGGAGCGGCGGTTCAGGTAGCCGCGCGCCAGCCACCGACCGCTCGCGTCCTCCACTTCCACGATGTCGCCGTCGGCGGGGTCGCCGCGAATTTGCGCGACGGCGCCGGAGAAGACCCAGGGGTGTCTGCGGAGGACGGACTGCTCCCTCCCCGGCAGCAGGGAGACGGTGGGACGGTTTCCGGATGCCGGCGACTTTCCCACGGTCACCCGGGCGTTCACTCCATCAGGCGGCGGAGGAGGGCCATTTTGCCCTCGTGGACTGTCTGCCAGTCATCCAGAAGGACGCCGCCGGTGTCGCCGGAATTGGGGTTGAGGGACCAGTAGAAGAAGAGACGGATGTCTTTCTCCAGGAGGTAGTCCACGAAGGCGTCCTGCCAGACCTGGTCGTCTTCCTCGTAGCGGCCTCCGAACTCCCCGATGCCCAGGGGGTACCGGCCCGCCATCCGCCCGAAGTGGATCTCCCAGATGGGGGGCATGTTCTTCGGGAAGGAGGAGTCGTCAAAATAGGGCTGACGGTAGACGCTGGGGCCGTAGGCGTGGGGGAGATAGAGGATGCGATCGGTCGGGAAGGGGGCGGGCAGGACGACCGGGTCCTCGTAGGCTTCGGTGAGGTTTTCCCCCCAGAAGGCGCTCCAGCCCCCGTTGTCGGAGGCGTTGCCGACGCCCTCCACGGCCACCACCAGGGAGGGGTTCACGGAGAGAACGGCCTCCGCTCCCTCCCGCGCCAGCGCCTTCCACTCAGCCCAGGTCAGGCTGTGGGGCTCGTTGCAGAGGTCCACGCCGAAGACGTTGGGGAAACCGCGGGCGATCTCCGCCATCCGGCGAAGGTCGGTCAGCCAGTCTTCTTTCGTGTATTTGCCGCCGAAGGGGCGGCCGGGGAGTTTCCCCCCAATGAGGGCCGGGTCGTAGGTGTGAAAGTCCAGCAGGACGTAGAGGTCGGCCTTTTGGGCCTCCTCAAGCAGGTAGAGGAGCCCCTCATAGGCGTCGGCGGGGTAATTTCCGGAGTTCCGGGCCCAGTTGGCAGTGGAATAGCCGGGGGTCAGGACCTGGGGGGAGAGGGGAATCCGCAGGGCGGTGAATCCCAGGTCCCGCATCTGGGCCAGGAAGTCCGGGACGGTCCTGCCCGTCCAGAGGCCGTGGGGGGCCCGGTCGGGGGTCTCCAGGCCGAACCAGTTGATGCCGTACAGCGGGACCTTCTGGTCTTCCCGGAAGACGCCGTCCGGCGCGGCCCGGTATGCCGGGTACGGGGAGGGACTGAGGACAGCCGTCGGGGTCATGGCGCTGCCTCCGGATGTCGGATGGGATGGAGGGGCCGTACAACCGGCCAGAACGATGAGCGCGATCAGGACCCGCGTGCTCCGCATCGCGAACCTGCTCCGGTTATTTCAGGATGTAGTACGTTCCCTTCTTATCTCCGATCTTCAGCAGGACGCCTTTCTCCACCAGGTCGGCCAGGTCCAGCCGGAGGGTCTCAGGGCTCACGTGGGGACAGAGGACCTGGTAGTCGCGGTTGGTGATGCGGCCGTAGCGCCGGACGAACTCCAGCGCTTTCTTCTGCCGTTCGTTCATCGTCCGCTCCCAGGGGGCGATGGGCGGCCGCTCTCGCCGGTTGTAGAGGGTCACGGTGAAGAGGTGGGGTTTGGCATCAAACTGGGGGGGCGGGAGGCCCGCGGCCGTCATCTCCTCAATCATCAGGTCTACGCCCAGGCCCAGTTCCTCAATGTAGCCCCAGTAGTAGAGGCCGCCGACGATGCGGGGGTTGCGGGAGAAGTGCTCCTCCACGATGTTGTCCAGCGTGATGTAGCCGGGAAGCCCCCCGGGGCTGATGATCTCCAGCCGGTCGGCGTACATCCGGACCTCAATCCGACGGCCTTTGAGGCGGTAATCCCGGTGAGCGACGGCGTTGACCAGCGCCTCCCGGACGGCGGGGGGTGGGTATTCCGTCTGCTCTTTCCGTTCCAGGCCCTGAATGACGGCCCCGGTTCGCATTTCCTCCATTAGCACAGCCCATGCCCGCTGGACGATGCGGGGGAGGGGGCCGGTGATGTCCTCCCGGCGGCTGTATCCGGCGGTGCCTTCTTCACCCCGGGGCTCCGTGCCGGGGAATTTGACGAAGAGCAGTCCGCTCTGGGGCATGAAAGCCTGGGGGTCCTGCCCGAAGAGGAGTAGCCCGGCGACGGTCACTGCTCCGGATTCGGTCAGCGCGCCGATGCGGACCAGCAGGTCATCCACGGGGCGGGGCCAGGGGCGACGGTGTTTCTCCTGCCATTTCTGGAGAAACTCCTCCACCACGCCGTCGTCCAGGTCGCTTCGTCGGGCGCCGGGGACGACTTCGGCCTCAAAATCGCCACCGGACTTGGTCGCGGCCAGGTGGCGGATCTCCTCCCCCGTGAGGGGACGGTTTTCGCTTTGGCGGCGAACCAGAACCCGGCCGTCTATCAGGCTGTGGAGTTCAGCGGTCCGGGGGACACGGATAAAGAAGGCGAAGCCCCCGGCGATCTCCTCCTGGCGGCACTCCACTTCCACCGGCGGACGGCATCGTCGGAGGGCTTCCTGGAGGAGTCCATCTATCTCTTCCGGGAAAAGGTCGCCGGTAGAGCGCCCGGTCCGCTCGTCCACGCCGAGGACGATGGTTCCCCCGTCGGTATTGGCGAAAGCGACGATGGTCTCGGCGAGGGTTTCCACGTCCGGCTCCGGAAGCAGGGCCAGGAGTTGTCCCGAGCCTTTGTGGAGCCATTCGGTTGCCATGGAGGTTCTCTCCTGCTCTTCGGGAAAGCCCCCGTCCACCTGGGCTCAAAGGGGAGTAGGGCAACCGCAAGCAGTTGCCCTACCCCATTATAGCAGGGGCTCAGCGGTCTTCCAGTTGCCCGAGGCGGCGCAGTTCCTCCAGCCGCGCCAGGGTGGCCTCAACGGCGTCCTCCAGCGGGAGGTCCACGTCAAACCCGACGGCCATTTTATGGCCGCCGCCGCGAAAAGCGCGGGCCAGCGGGACCAGGTTGATGCCGGGGCGGGCCCGCCCACTGGCCCGAATGGGCCCACCTTCGGGCCGCTCCCGGAAGACAAGGGAGATCCAGACGTCCGAGGCGTCCAGGATGAAGTTCGCCAGCCCCTCGGTATCTTCCATCCGGGTGCCGGTTGCCCGGTACATCTCCCGCGAGATGGCGGTCCATCCGACCCCGTCCTGGACCTGGAGGCGGCGGAGGGCCTCTCCCCAGAGGCGGAGGGCCGCAGAGCGGTGCTGGCCTTTGTAGGCTGCCATCACCTGGTAGAGAGAGCCGCCGCCGCGCATCAGCCGCGCGGTGGATTCCAGCGTCTCCGGTGTTGTGTCCGGGACGGAGAAGGCTCGCGTGTCAAAAACGATGCCCGCCATCAGGCAGGTCGCAATGGTCGGGTCCAGGGGGATGCCCAGGATCCCGAGGAGGTCCAGGATGACTTCGGCGGTGGCGGCCTTTTGTGGGAAAATCGCGCTAACGGTGCCGTAGCCGGTGTTGCTCTCGTGGTGGTCCACAACGACCAGGGGGAGTTGGTGGCGAAGGATCGCGCGGTAGAGGCGCTCTCCGATCTGGGAGGCCTCCCCCGCGTCCACCGCGACCACCAGGTCGGTGTCGGGCTCGGGGTCGCCCGGGACCACCGTCTCTATGCCGGGCAGGAACTGCAGGTTTTCCGGGATGTGCTCGTAGGAGAGGATCCGGACGTCTTTCCCGACCTTCCGGAGGGCGTGGGCCAGGCCGAGGCTGGAGCCCAGCGCGTCGGCGTCGGGCCGTTCGTGGGTCACAATGGCGATCCGCCGGGCCTGCCGGATGAGGCCCGCGATCTGTTCCAGCCGTGTCCGGGAGGAACGGATGTCGGTCTCGCTCACGGTGCTCCTTCGCTCGGGCTCTCCTCTGCCCGCAGGCGCTCCAGCAGGCGGTCTATTCGCTCCCCCCGCTCTATAGAGGTGTCCCAGTGGAAAACCAGTTCGGGGGTGTGGCGCAGCCGGAGCCGCTGGCCCAGTTCCCGGCGGAGGAATCCTGCAGCGCTCTGAAGCCCCTCAGCTGCCGCGGCCTGTTGCTCCGGGTCTCCCAGGGCGGTGAAGTAGACGTGGGCCCGCGTCGCGTCGGGAGTAACCTCTACCCCCGTGATGGTCACCATCCGCACGCGCGGGTCGTTGACCTGCGTCTGGAGCAGGTCCGTCAGGTGGGTCTGGATCAGGTCGGCCGCTCGCTTCTGGTACTTCTTTCCCATTCCCTACCTCCCCCTTGTGGGCTGGGTGGCCGTCGGCTGGACCTCCGCCCGTTCCTTGACGTAGAACTCAATGATGTCCCCGACGACGAAGTCGTGGAACCCCTCCAGGCCCAGGCCACATTCGTAGCCGGCCCGGACCTCGCGGACGTCCTTCGCGAACCGTTTGAGGGACGCGACGGGGCCGTCAAACTTCAGTTCGCCCTGCCGGTAGACGCGCGCCCGGGAGTTGCGGCGAATCTCGCCCTCCAGGACGTAGCATCCAGCGACCCGTCCGACCTTAGGGATGTCAAAGGTCGCCCGGACCTCCGCTTTCCCGATGACCCGCTCCACGTAGGTTGGCTCCAGGAGGCCTCTGAGGGCCAGTTCCACTTCGTCCACCAGTTCATAGATGATGTCGTAGAGGCGGATGTCCACGCCCTCGTTCTCCGCCAGCCGTCGGGCGGCGGGGTCCACGGGAACCTGGAAGCCGATGATGATGGCCCGGGAGGCGATGGCCAGGTTGACGTCCGACTCAGTGACGGCCCCGGCGGCCGCGTGGATGATGTTGACCCGCACCTGATCGGTGCTCAGCCGGTTCAGCGAGGTGACGATGGGCTCAATGGAGCCCTGGACGTCGGCCTTCAGGATAAGATTGAGTTCTTTCGCCTGGCCCTGACGGATGCTGCGGGAGAGGTCGTCCAGGGTCAGCGCGCGGGCCGCCCGGGCTTCGCGGGCCTGTTTCTCCTCCAGCCGCCTGGTGGCCAGGGCACGGGCCGCCTTTTCGTCGGCGACAACCTCAAACAGGTCTCCCGCTTCGGGAACGCCGGAGAGCCCCAGAACCTGGACGGGCGTGGAGGGGGGGGCCTCCCGGACGGGCTTGCCGTTGCTGTCTATCATCCGCCGTACCCGGCCGTAGGCGGTCCCGGCGACGATAGCGTCTCCCACGCGGAGCGTCCCGTTCTGGACCAGGACGGTCGCCGTGGGGCCTTTGGCCCGGTCCAGTTTTGCCTCCAGGACGGTTCCGACGGCGGGACGGTTGGGGTTGGCCCGGATATTCTGGCTATCGGCAACCAGGAGGATGGCCTCCAGCAGGTCCTCTATGCCGGTGCGCTTTTTGGCGGAGACGGGGATGACCAGGGTGTCTCCACCCCACTCGTCCGGGACCAATCCCAGGTCGCTCAACTGCCGCTTGACCCGTTCCGGCTGGGCGCCGGGTTTATCCATCTTGTTCAGGGCGACGATGATGGGCACCCGGGCAGCGCGGGCGTGGTTGAGGGCTTCTATCGTCTGGGGCATCACGCCGTCGTCGGCCGCAACGACCAGGATGGCGATGTCGGTGGTCTGCGCGCCCCGGGCTCGCATCGCCGTGAAGGCCTCGTGTCCCGGGGTGTCCAAAAACGTGATGAGCCGCCCGTTGTGCTCCACCTGGTACGCGCCGATGTGCTGCGTGATGCCTCCGATTTCCCCCTCGGCGACGTTGGTCTTGCGGATGGCGTCCAGGAGGGAGGTCTTCCCGTGGTCTACATGCCCCAGCACGGTGACAACGGGGGGACGCGGGCGCAGGTTGGCGGGGTCCTCCCCGGCATACAGGCGCGCCCAGAGGGGGGAGACGCCCTCATCTTTCTGCACGGCCTCCTCTGGCGGTCGTTCCTCCACCGTCTCAAAACCCAGGTCTGAGGCCACGATGGCCGCCGTCTCGTAGTCTATCTGCTGGTTGATCGTGGCCATAATGCCGTTGTACATCAGCCGTTTGATGATGTCTATGGGACTGACTCCCAGATACTGGGCCAGTTCCCGGACCGTCAGAGTCGCCGGAAGTTCTATCACCCGCGGCTTTTCTTCCTTCTTCCCTTTGACCTTCATCTCTTTCACACCCATACTCCCCTCCCTGGGCGCAACATCCGTGGATAGAGAGTCCTTGTGGCGGTGCCCCCGGGCGCGCCTTCTTCTTCCTTTTCTTCGGCTGCCGCTGGAGTTTCTTTTCCACAACCTCTTCCTCTTCTTCCTCTTCCC
>DAOUBO010000240.1:0-14544 GCA_034432695.1 Anaerolineae bacterium
GGAGCCCGAGGGAAGGCCAAGCCGATGTCGCGGGGGAAGACGGCCTGTCGCCGCCAGCGGCGCAGGTTGTAGAAGAAGGCGCGGTGCGGACAGCCGGGGCACATCGCGGGGGGCCGGGGCGGGACCACCGGCGCGGTCAGCGGCTCCACTCGCTCCGGCGCCGGCGCCACCGGAAGCCCGGCCCGCAGCGCGGCCTCCCGGACCCGCGCCAGCGTCAGTTCGCCGGTCAGCGGGAAAAAGTCCTTCCCCACGGCCACCGGAATCCCCCAGGACCGGACCTGCTCCTCAATGAAGGGGTCCAGTTCCTCTATGACCACCAGCCGCTCCACCTGCGCGGCGAAGTCCTCAATCATCCGGCGCGGGAGCGGGTAGACCAGTCCCAGTTTCAGGATGGACGCGTCCGGGAAGAGTTCGCGGGCGTACTGGTAGGCCATCCCGCAGGTGATGATACCCAGGGAGCGGTCGCCCCACTCTATGCGGTTGACAGGCGCGGTCTCGGCCCAGGCGGCGATCTTCTGCAGGCGCTCCTCCACCCAGGGGTGCAGGCGGCGGGCGTGGGCCGGGACAATGACGTAGCGTTCCGGCCGCCGCTCAAAGGGCGGCAGCGGCTCCAGACTCCGGGGGCCCTCCGGCATCGCCACCTCCACCGGCGACTTGGAGTGGGAGAGGCGGGTTGTGGACCGCAGGAGGACAGGGGTGGAGAACTCCTCGCTGAGATCAAAGGCCAGACGGGTGAACTGGCGAGCCTCCTCGCTATCCGAGGGCTCCAGGCAGGGAAACTTGCCGAAGCGGGCGTACTGCCGGTTGTCCTGCTCGTTCTGGGAGGAGAAGCAGCCGGGGTCGTCGGCGGAGACCAGGACCAGTCCGGCCTTGACGCCGGTGTAGGAGACGGACATCAGGCTATCGGCGGCGACGTTGACGCCGACGTGCTTCATGGCCGCCAGCGCGCGGGCGCCACCGAAGGCGGCGCCGATGGCCGCGTCCAGCGCGACCTTCTCGTTGCTGGCCCACTCCGCCACCACGCCCGGATACTGGGCCAGGTTCTCCAGGATTTCGGTGGACGGGGTGCCCGGATAAGCGGCGGCGTAGCGAACCCCGGCCTCCCAGGCGCCCAGCGCAATCGCCTCGTTTCCGGAAAGCAGTCGCTTCATCTCGTTGCTCCTCAGGGAGAGTACTGAAAAGTTCCGTCGGGGACGGTTCTCCGTTTTCCGCCCGGGGCGCCGATTGAAGACTGGTCTCCCTCGTTGCCCCGCGCTTTGGCCGCGGGCGAGGGGAAATAGCCGGATGGAAGAACTGCGCTCCGGCCGCCTCCACACCGGCCGTGTCCCGGCGGAACGGGCAGACTGGTACAATCATACCCCATCGCAGGGGTGTTGTCAACCTCACGCTTGGGCATCAGGTTGTCCGATGGGTTGCCCAAAGCACCTTGCCAGGAAATTGAAATGCACCGGCCGCGTCAGCGCGTTTGACGGATTCCCTTCTATGAAGTATAATTTTCGCCGATACTGGGAGTCCATCACCGGACCGGGAAAACCGAGACCGTTCGCTTGAGGGAACCGACGTGATCCGACGGAAAACGCAGGAACCATCCTACTGGGAGAACTTTCAGGTAGACCGTTCCGACCTGGAGTACCTGAGCAATCTGCTGGTGGAGGGAGAGACCCCTCTGACGCTGGACGAGATGGCCAGGGCCGTGGTTGCCTTCCGCTGTCAGGCCGAGGAGGCGCAGATCGCTCAGGCCCTGGCGCGGGGCAGCGTCTATCTCCCGAAGAACTCCTACCAGGTGGGAGACACCGTTTATTTTCCCCTCCTGGATTTTGCGGCAGGCCAGGTGGTGGGCATTCGGGAGGGGGAGAACCCGGAGTATGGCCCCTTCCGGGTCATCCGTGTCGCGTTCGCCGACGGACGGGTCCGGGAGTTCGCGGCCGAACTGGCCAACCATCCCCTGAACGACGCACCGCCGATGGACGAGGTCCCGCGCCTGTCGCCGGATGAGTTGTACGCCCGTTACGGCGAGTCCGTCCGGCGGGCGCTCCGGGAGCGCCTGATGGCCGACCCCGCCTTCGTCGCTCTGGACGACGAGTGGTTCCTGAAGGACCTGCTGGTGGAGATTCAGCCGGGCCTGCTGAACGTGGTGGAAGCGGCCCTGGACATGGCCGGGGGTGGCCCCCTCCCCACCGAGGAGTTGATCCGGCATCTGGACCTGCCCGCCGAGACCCGGCCCCAATTGGCCCTCTTCTCTCTCAACCATGCCCTTTTTGAGGACGATCGGTTTGACGAGGTGGGGCCGGCGGGGCAAATTCTCTGGTATCTCCGCCGGATGGAGCCGCCGACCATTCTGGAGCCCCCGGCCCGCCTGCGCCCCCGGCTGGTGGAATACGACCATCGGCTGCTGGGCGAGTCGCTCCTGAACCTGGAGCGCCGCCTGGACGACGAGTGGGCTGAGATGATCGCTCCGCCCCCAGTGGAGGAGCCGGTCTCTGTCATCCTGACGTATCCCCACCGCCGCTCCGGAACGCTGCCCCTTTCCCCGCGGCTGGCCCGCGTCTTCCCCACGGGCCGGACCCACCGGATTCGGTTCACCTTCCGGGATGAGGAGACGGGCGAGGAGATGCCGGGCTGGGTCGTGCGGGAACACCGCTTCGTCTATGGCCTGGGGGATTGGTACGAACAACACAACATCCCCGTCGGGGCCTACATAGAGGTCCGCCGGGCGCCGGACCCGGGCGTCGTCCTGGTCCGCCGCCGGGCCACCCGAACCCGTCGGGAGTGGCTGCGAACGGTCATCGTGGAAGACGGCCGCCTCACTTTTGAGATGAGTCGCCATCCCGTCTCCTGCGAGTACGACGAGTTGCTGGTCATCGCCGTGACCGACTTCGCCGCGCTGGACGCTGTGGAGGAACGGGTTCGCAAAGAGCGACGCTCCCTGAGCGACCTGGTCGCCCAGGTCTTCCCCGAACTGGCCAAGTTGAGCCCGCAGGGAGCCGTCCATGCGGCCACCCTCTACAGTGCGGTCAACCTGGTGATGCGTGTGCCGCCCGGTCCCATCCTGGCCCTTCTGGTGACCGACGACCGGTATTCGTTTGTGGGCGACTACTACTGGGTAAGCCGAAGCCGTGGGTGAGGAAGCGATGTATCAGGGGAATTCTGCTGCCAGGCGATTGTGGCGGGTCAAACCGACCGTGGATACGCCCTTCCACATCAACTATGCGTGGTGGGAGCGCGAAGGGCGCAACCTGCGGATGGAACTCTGGCACCATCTGTGCCCGGAACACCAGGCCGTCTACGCGGACCGGCCCGAAGCGGGGGCGATTGACTGGGTGGACCCCCAGACCGGAGAGGTCACGCGGATAGACGGGCTGGAGCACCTGATCCGGGAACACTGTAGCCGCCAGCCGGACTACATCAACCCTGAACTCCCGCTGGTGGATGCCATCTTTCGGATCTTTCTATCCAACGGCAACCGGCCGATGACGCCGGAGCAACTCTCGGTGATCCTGAAGCGTTCGCCCGAGACCATCCTGCGGATGCTGAGCGGCCAGCAGGTCTACAAGGGGCTTCAGCCCGCGGAGGAGTAGGGAGATAGAAGCGCCTGCGGCGACCCTTCGGTCGCCGCAGGCGCTTTCATGCCTTCCACCGGCGCGGCCGGCGCCAGTCCCCCCCTCACCGCTCCCGGTGCCGCATCACGATGCTCTCCACCAGCCCCAGGGCGGCCAGGTTAGTGACCACCGCGGTCCCGCCGTAACTGATGAAGGGGAGGGGCAGGCCGGTCACCGGCAACAGCCCCAGGTTCATCCCCACGTTGATCACCAGCGGAACGAAGAGAATCCCCCCCATGCCGACGACGATCAGCCTCCCAAAACGGTCCGGGGCCAGGAGCGCGGCCCGCAGGAGCCGCCAGGCGATCAGGGTGAAGAGGAAAAAGACCAGCAGAACGCCGATGAAGCCCAGTTCCTCCCCGATCACCGAGAAGATGAAGTCGGTATGGCGGACGCGCAGGAAGTGCAACTGGCTCTGGCTTCCGACCCCATAGCCCTGCCCCCAGAGCCCGCCGGAACCGATGCTGATCAGGGCCTGACGGAGATTGTAGAGGGCGCCGGGATCCCTTTCCGGGTTCAGGAAGACCAGGATGCGCTGGCGCTGGTACTCTTCCATGAAGTGCCAGAGGGGGATCGCCCCCGCAATGCCCAGCAGCCCCGTACCGATCAGGTAGACCAGGCGTACCCCCGAGGCGAAGGCCATCGCCAGCCAGAGGACGCCGTAGATCCCCGCCGTGCTCAGGTCGGGCTCCCGGAAGACCAGAAACATCAGAACCAGCGTCATGGCACCGGAGAGCAGGTAGAGCACCAGACCGGGAGGCCCCTCCGGCTCTGTTCCCTCCGGGGGAAGCCGGCGCTCTCGCCGCAGACGCAGGTTCAGGACGGCCGCGACGGTCAGCACGTGGAGAACCATGCCGGGAAAGGAGGGCTGAAACCGGAAGGAGCCGATGTAGAACCAGCGCCGAACGTCGCCGATCTCGCTCTGACCGATAAAGAGGACCAGCACCAGAAGCCCGAGGGCGACGAGGTACAGCAGAGGCCATAGGGGGCGCCACCAGGTGTACGGAATCGCCGCCAGGGCCAGGAACAGGACGAGCCCGAAGGCCGCGTAGGTGGCCTGCCGTCGCCAGAGGTCGGCCAGGTCCGGCGTGTTCGTTGTGGCGCTCCGGATCATCGCCACCCCCAGCGCGATCAGCAGGAGCGCGCAGGCCAGGAGAAGGACGTCAAATTGCCGCCAGGGCTGAATGGCTCGCATCGGAAGCGGTTCCCCTGTCTCCGGGGCTCAACGGGTGGCGGGAGGCCGGGACGTCCCTGAAAGCCAGCGCGGCGTCCGCCTGGGCCCCCGTGCCGGGCGGTTGAGGCTCTGTCTCACTTGCGCGCGCTCCTGGGGCGGGTCTGCAGCGGAATGTCGGCCACCAGACGATGGACGCGCGGCCCCTCCGTGAACGTCACCTGGACCCCCTCCGGGTCTATGGGGATGTGGCGGGAGATGGCCGCGATGATCTCGTCCTTGAGAATTTCCAGCAGGCCGGGGGAGATGCTGGCCCGATCGTGGGCCAGGACCAATCGCAGCCGTTCGCGGGCGACCTCTCCGCTGGGCGGTTCCCGATAGCGCAGCTTCTCCAGGAGTTTCATTTCCCTTCCCCCTCGCTCCAGATTCGGCGAAAGAGCCGCTCCAGGAATCCGGGTTCCCTGGTGGGAGCGAACGGGACGTCCTCCCCCAGCAGGCGACGGGCGATGTTGTGGAATTCCCGGCCCGCCAGGCTGTTGTCGCTGAAGGCGACGGGCCGACCCGTGTTCGCCGCCGTGATGACCGCCTCGTCCTCCGGGATGATCCCGATCAGGTCTATCGCCAGCAGTTCTATCACCGCCGACGTGTCCAGCATATCCCCCCGCCGGACCAGGTCGGGCTTTAACCGGTTGAGGATCAGCCGCGCCGGCCCCTTCCCCTCCGCCTCCAGCAGGCCGATGACCCGATCCGCGTCCCGGACGGCTGCAACCTCCGGGTTGGTCACGATCAGGACCTCGTCCGCCGGGGCCAGGGCGGTGCGGAACCCGTGCTCTATTCCGGCGGGGGAGTCTATCAACACAAAATCAAAGGAGTCCCGCAGTTCGTCGCAGACGCGCACCATGTCCTCAACCCGGAGAGCGCTCTTATCCCGCGTCTGCGCGGCGGGGAGCAGGAAGAGGTCCTCCAGCCGCTTGTCCCGCACCAGCGCCTGTCGGAGCCGACAGCGGCCCTCCACAACGTCCACCAGGTCGTAGACGATGCGGTTCTCCAGCCCCAGCATCACGTCCAGGTTGCGCAGGCCGATGTCTGCGTCCACCGCGACGACCCGTTGACCGCGCATCGCCAGCGCCACACTCAGGTTGGCGGTGACGGTGGTCTTGCCCACGCCACCTTTGCCAGAGGTAATCGTCACCACTCGCGCACCCATTTGGCCCCTTTCAGAGTCCGGACGATCGCTTATGCCACGGGACGGCCTCAATTCGCCCTTCGCGAACGCAGGCCATCTCCGGCACGGGCCGGCGGCGACGCTCCTCCGGAGAACGCGCGATGTGGTCTGCGATGCGGAGTTGCGTTGGGGAGAGGTCCAGCGCGCAGACGACGGCGCTCTCGTCCCCCGCCGCTCCGGCATGAACGACGCCCTGGAGGCGTCCCCAGACAATCACGTGGCGGCCCGCGACGATCTCCGCCCCGGCATGGACGTCCCCAATGACCACCACGTCCCCCGCGTGCTCCACCCGCTGCCCGGAGCGCAGTGTCCGTTGAATCACCAGGCCCCCGGCCGTCTCAGGAGGAAGCGACGGCGCAGGGGTTGGGCTGGACGAGAGGGTCAGATGGGGGGAGAGGCCGGCGCGCACCGCGGCCAGAATGGTCGCGTCGGCGTTCCCCACCACGGCCCACAGGTCCACCCCATAGCGGGCCAGCAGTTCCCGCACCTGCTGAATCTGCTCCATGCCCAGGGGGCGGTCGCCCACGGCCAGCGCCGCGCGGCCGCCCCGGAAGAAGGAAGCCCCTTTCTGGAGCCGTTGGGCCAGCGCCCTCAGCCGTTCCTCCCAGGGCCCCTCCCCCAGTTCTATCACCAGCCCCTCACGGGTTCCTTTAATCGCGACGCCCTGTTGCATCGCCGGACGAGCGGTCCAGGAGAATGGTGACCGGGCCGTCGTTGTGGATCTCCACCAGCATATGCGCCCCGAAAACCCCCGTCTGGACGGGGACGCCAGCGGCGGCCAGTTCCTCGGCGAAGCGTTGGACCAGAGGTTCGGCGATCTCCGGCGGCGCAGCCTCCCCAAAAGAGGGCCGGCGCCCCTTACGGGCGTCGGCGTAGAGGGTGAACTGGGAGACCACCAGCGCTTCGCCCCCCACATCCAGCAGGCCCAGGTTCATCTTCCCTTCCGCGTCCTCAAAGATCCGCAGCCCGGCCACTTTCTGGGCCAGCCACCGGGCCTCTTCCGGTGTGTCGGTGTGGGTCACGCCCACCAGAACCACGACCCCTGGCCCGATGGCCGCAACCGGTTTCCCGTCCACCGAGACCTGTGCCTGCCGAACGCGCTGAACGACGACGCGCATGGTTTCGCCTCTGAATTACCGGCTGAACTCTGGCGAATTTGCTTCGGACGCAGATTCACGCGGATTTTCTTGGATGCCTTCACCCATAACCGTCATCCCCACTCCGCTATGGGAGCCCCATGGCCGCCCGGACCTCTGCGAGGGTCTGGCGGGCGATGACGGAGGCCCGGCGGGCCCCCTCGGCCAGGATGTCCCAGACCAGTTGGGGGTCGGCCGCCAGCGCGGCCCGGCGCTCCCGGAAGGGGGCAAAATAGTCGGCCAGATTGCGCGCCAGGATCCTCTTGCAATCCACACACCCGATGGCCGCCGTCCGGCAGTCGGCGTCTATCTGGGCTACGTCGTTCGGGGAGAAAAAGCGGTGGAGGGAAAAGACGTTGCAGACCTCCGGCCGGCCGGGGATGTGCCGGTGGGTTCGCTGGGGGTCCGTGACCATCTGCATCACCCGCTGGCGGATCTCCTCCGGCGAAGCCGCGATCTCTATATGGTTGTTCAGCGACTTGCTCATCTTCTGCTGACCGTCAATCCCCAGAACTTTGGGGAAGTCGGTGTACTTCGCCTGGGGCTCCACCAGGACCGGGCCGAAATGGGCGTTGAACCGCCGGACAATCTCCCGGGTGAACTCCAGATGCGGGGCCTGGTCCACTCCCACCGGGACCGTATCGGCTTTGTAGAGCGTGATGTCCGCGGCCATCAGAACCGGGTAGCCCACCAGGCCATAGTTGACGTTGTCCGGTTGCTGGCGCACCTTTTCCTTAAACGTCGGCAGGCGCAGCAGCCATCCCAGAGGCGTGACCATGGAGAGCAGTGTGTGCAGTTCGGTTACCTGGGGGACGTGGGACTGAACGAAGAGGATGGTCCCCCGGTTCGGGTCCACGCCTGCCGCCAGCCAGTCCAGAACCATCTCATAGGTCCACTCCCGCAGGTACTCTGTATCCCGCAGGGTGGTCAGGGCGTGGAGGTCCACCACGCAATAGATGCACTCGTATTCATCCTGCAGAGCGACGTAGTTGCGGATGGCGCCCAGGTAGTTGCCCAGGTGCTGACGGCCCGTCGGCCGGGCGCCGGAAAAGACACGGCCTTTCCTTTCACTCATCCCCATCTCCTCCTGTGAAGCGTTCCCCGGAGGTGTTTGCTCGTAGTGTACCACGATTTGGAAGATAGGGCAAGCGTATCAGAGTTCCAGCATCCGCTCCAGCGCCCGCCGGGCTGGCTCCGCCACCTCCGGCGGAACCCGGATCGGGTTCACCAACTCGCCGTTCACCAGCCCCTCCAGGACGCGGGCCAGTTTTTCCAGCGTGATGAGGTTCATCGTCCGGCAGTAGTGGGGCTCGTCGGAGAGGGAGGCGATGAACTGCTCCGGGTGCTCCCGGGCCAGGCGGTTGACCAGGTTGAACTCCGTCCCGATGGCCCATTTCGTCCCCGGCGGCGATTCCTGTACCCGCCGGATGATGTAGGAGGTAGATCCGACCTCATCGGCCAGGTCCACCACCTCCTCCGTGCACTCCGGGTGGACCAGGATCCGGACCTCCGGATCCCGCGCCCGCCAGGCGAGGACGTGTTCGGGCCGGAAACGGGTGTGGACGTAGCACCAGCCGGGCCAGAGGAAGAGCCGCGCCCACCGGATACGGTCCGGGTCGTGTCCGCCCAGGGGACGGCGCGGGTCCCAGAGGAGCATCGCCTCCGGCGGGATGCCCATCCGCTTCGCGGTGTTCCGCCCCAGATGCTGGTCGGGAAAGAAGAGAACCTTCGGCCGCTGACGGAAAGCCCACTCCAGCACCTTCCCGGCGTTGGCCGACGTGCAGACGACGCCGCCGTGCGCCCCGCAGAAGGCCTTCAGCGCCGCCGCGGAGTTGACGTAGGTAACGGGCATCACCTCCCGCTCCACGTCCAGCACCCGGCCCAGGTCCCGCCAGGCCGCCTCCACCAGGGGCAGGTCGGCCCGATCGGCGAGGAAACAGCCGGCCTCCAGATCGGGGAGGAGCACCGTCTGATGGGGCCTGGCCAGGATGGCCGCCGTCTCGGCCATGAAGTGGACGCCGCAGAAGACGATGTAGCGGGCGTCGGTGCGGGCGGCGTCCCGCGCCAGTTGCAGGCTATCCCCCCGAAAGTCGGCGAACTGGATAACCTCGTCCCGCTGGTAATGGTGCCCCAGGACGACCAGATCGGAGCCCAGTTGGGCTTTCAGAGCGGCGACACACTCTTGCAGGCCCATCGTTCCCTCTACTTCCCTTCCACCACATCCATACTGATGTCCAGCGCAGGGGCGGAGTGGGTCAGCGCGCCGACGGAGATGTAGTCCACCCCCGTCGCGGCCAGTTCGGCGACCCGCTCCAGTGTCACCCCGCCGGAGACCTCCAGCGGCACCCTCCCCGCGGCAATGCGGACCGCGATGCGGATACTCTCCAGGTCAAAGTTATCCAGCATAATCCGGTCCACGGGCAGTTCCAGCGCCTCCCGGAGTTCATCCAGGTTCTTGACCTCCACCTCTATGGGCAGGTCGGGGCGGGCGGCGCGGGCCCGCCGGACTGCCTCGGTGATGGAGCCTGCCGCCGCGATGTGGTTATCCTTGATGAGGATCATATCGTAGAGGCCCATGCGGTGGTTTTGCCCGCCGCCCATGCGGACGGCGTATTTCTCCAGCGCGCGCCAGCCGGGGTGGGTCTTGCGGGTATCCAGGATGACCGCGCGGGTTCCGGCGACGGCCTCCACGAAGCGGCGGGTGAGGGTGGCGATGCCGGAGAGGCGCTGGAGGAAGTTGAGGGCGGTCCGCTCCGCCGCCAGCAGGCTCCGGGCCGGTCCCTCCACCTCCGCCAGGACGGTCCCGGCCTCCACCCGCGCGCCGTCCGAAACGCGCGCCGTGAACTGAACCGACGGGTCCACCCGCCGGAAGACGGCCTCCGCGACGGGCAGTCCCGCGACCACCCCCGCCTGTTTGGCGATGATGTGGGCGCGGAGGCACAGGTCCGGCGGCAGGATGGCCTCCGATGTGGCATCCCCTGGACCGATGTCCTCGGCCAGGGCCAGGTCTATGAGGTGGGAATACAGAGCGGGGTCCATATCGCCTCCGGGCTTTGACCACGAAGACACGAAGGCACGAAGTGAGTTAAAAACTGGACTTTGGACAAACCGCCGGGATGTAAGCCGAAGTTAATTTCGGCCTACTGGGCGGTCAATAACGGACGGCGGCGAGGGCGCGGGCAGCCTCCTCAGGTTTCTTCTCGTGGAGGTACCAGAACCCGGCGCAGGCCGCCGCGCGGCCGCAGGGCCAGAATGACCCCCAGCGCGCCCAGCGCCAGCAGGAAGACCACCCCCTCTATCGCGGGCAGGGATACCCCCGACTGCATCAGGCCGACCGCCAGGCCGTCCACCAGCGCGTGGGCCAGCACCGCCAGGGCCAGCCAGAGGAGGTTCCGCCGCACCACGGCCTGCAACACCAGCAGCGTCCAGGCCAGGTGCATGGTGATGGCGAAGACCCGTTCCAGCCCGCCCAGGAGCGGCAGGTACCAGGGAATCGCCCAGTACGCCGCCACCTGCTGGCGGGTCTGCTCCAGCAACTCTCCCGAAAGCCCCAGATTTTCGGGCCCCAGCCGCTGCAGGATCAGCATAGTGACGAACCCGCTCAGGACGGAGAGCCCCAGCAGGATGGACTCCATCCCTCCGTGCCCGGCGCCAAAGGCCAGCCCCTGGCTCCAGGAACGGGCCTCCTTCCGCCAGAAGCGGAGCACCAGATAGCGGGCCACCTCCTCGCAGAGGCCGGCGCTCAGGCCCGCCACGGCGGCCACCGCCGGGAGGGGCCAGAGAGCCACCCCGCGCCCGCCTCCGATCAGGCCCAACCCCCAGTTCAGCGGGATGTGCACCACCTGGGAGAGGACGAAGGTCAGCGCGCCCACCAGGATCAGCCCCCATGTGGCCCCGTACCTCCGCCGCAGGAAGAGCCAGAGCGCCACCGGCGCGCCCAGCATGATGAGAATCTCCACGACAAATGCGGCGATCAGCATCTTCACCCCCTTGCCTCACGCTTCGCGTTTCACGTTTCACGCTTCACGTTTCACGTTTCACGTTTCACGTATTCCGTATTCCGTATTCCGTTTCCCTTCGTCTCTTCGTTGTGGTGAATCCTCCCGACGCGCCGGCGGCCGCCGCGTGCTCCCGCCAGACCGTCAGGATCAGGTAGACGGCGAAAGCCAGCAGTTCCCCCTCCACCGGCCCCAGCACGTCCAGAACCAGCCCCGGCCGGAGCACCCCGCGCCGCCGGATCTCCAGCGCGGCCGTCCCCGCCGGGCCCAGGAGCCGCCATTTTCCGCCCCAGAAATCCGCCTGCTCCAGGAGATACGGCTCCCCCTGAAACTCTATGTCCAGGTCGGCCCGCCGGAACCCCCGCCCTCGCGCTGTCGCCACCACTGCGTCGCCGGCCCGCAGTTCGTAGTTCCGCCGCCACCAGTGGCTCCGCCCCATCCGCCATTCCCGCCCGTCGGCGTCCTGGAAACGGCCCTCCGCCCGGAAGGCAAAGAGGTTCAATACCCCCAGCGTCCCCATCGGCGACCGGAACTCATAGCGCAGGGCAAAGAACCCCGATGGGGTAACCTCTATCTGGTCCGCGCTCAGCACATCGGGGGCCATCTCAGCCCTCCTGCGGCGGGGTCGGGGGTTGCCCCCCTGCAGTGAACGTCTGCAGGGACCCGGCCATGGAAGCCATCCCCATCAGCCCGCCCAGGTTCATCGTCTCCACCGCGCTGGAGGGAACGATGATCAGCGCGCCCTTCTCCTTCAGTCCCTCAAAGAGCATGTTCATCGCCCGCAGGTGGAGCGCGGTGGGGTTATCCCGGTAGGCCTGCGCGGCCTCGGCGAAGGATGCGGCGATCTGCTTCTCGCTCTCCCCCAGGATGACCCGCGCCTGCCGCTCCCGCTCCGCCTGCGCCTGACGGCTCATCGCGTCCTCCAGCGCCTCCGGGATGACAATGTCACGGATTTCCACCGACTGGACGGTGATCCCCCAGGGCGTCGTCCGTTCGTCAATGATGCGCTGCAGTTCCGCATCCATCACCGTCCGCCCGACCAGGATGCTGGCCAGGTCCATCTGACCGATGATCTCCCGCAGGGCCGTCTGCGCGGCCCAGGCGATGGCCGTCTGGTAGTCCTCCACCTCCAGGACCGCCTTCTCGGCGTCCCAGACCACCCAGAAGAGCACCGCGTCCACGTTCACCGGCACCGAGTCCCTGGTCAGCGTCCGCTCCGCGGTGAAGGGAGTGACCATCACCCGGTGGTCCACCATCGCCGGGATGGTGTCCACGACCGGGACGATCCAGAACGGCCCCGGGCCCTTGAGGCCCCGGAAGCGCCCCAACCGCAGGACGATGGCCTTCTCCCACTGGTTGGCGACGCGCAGGGCAAACAGGATGTAGAGGCCGACCAGATTCAGGACGATGACTTCGGCCGCGATCCAGCCGTCCGGGACATCCAGAGAGTCCAGTACGGCCGCCAGGATGACGGAGACGACCAGCAGGAGGACGAAGACCGCCAGGGCCAGGCCGCTGAAGCCCCTGAGGGCGGGCTCCCTCCGCTGGACCGCTCCCGATGCCGGCGCGCGCTCCCTGCGCCGGGATTGAGTTGCCGGAACCACGACCATAATTACCTCCTTTATCCGCGTTTTTCTGCGTTCATCCGCGTCCGCCGATCAACGGGAAGCTGCGGCCCTTTGCTCCACGGCCCGGCGCAGGGCCCGCAGGTTGCCCCAGGGCGTCGTCAGCGGGGCCACGCACCCCGTACTCAGAATCAGCCGCCGGCCCCCGGTGCGGGCCACCGCGTCGGCGACCTCGGCCTCTATCTCCTCCGGCGTCCCCAGCACCAGGGTCCGGCGCCCCACTCCGCCGCTGACCGCGCCGCCGAAGAGGGCCTGCCCCACCTCCAGCGCAGGCCCGCCTTCCCGGTCGTGCCAGTGGAGGACCTGAACGGGATAATCCGCCAGCGCTTCCAGCATCACCGCCTCCCCGTGCAGGTGCAGGACGTTGAACCAAAGCCCCCGCGTCGCCTCCAGAATCCGCAGGTCGTAGGGACGCCCGAAGAGGCGGTACTCCTCCTCGCTCATATAGCCGTACCGGGCGTGCTGGACGGCGTAGAAGATGCCGTCTGCCCCCAGTTCCCGGATCGCCTCCACAAACCGGACCGTCGTCTCCGTGATGGCCTCCAGGCCCCGCCGCAGGGCGTCGGGGTACCGGCGGAGATGGAGGAGCAACCGGTCCTCTCCCGCCAGATTTTTCGCCTGAGCCAGGGGGCTGAAAACGGTCTGGATGACGGGGACCTCATCCCCCAGCGCGGCCCGAATCCGCTCCAGCGCGGCCAGTTGGGCCCCCAGGGCGCCCCGGCAGGGGTCCAGAATCGCCAGGCGCGCCCAGTCTTCGGGGGACCGGACAGGACGGACGACGTAGTCGCGGGTGCCCTCCGGATTGCCGCGCCACTCGTCCCGGACGCCCCAATCCCGCAGGCAGAAGGAACTGGAGGGGGTAACCTTGACGAAGTCCCAGTCCCACTCCCGCTGGAAGTGGACGGTAGCCTCCGCCAGGCGCTCCGGCGTCTGGTCGTCCACGGGCCAGTGGCGCCAGAGGGCCACCGGCGGACGGTCCACCGGCTCCCCGGCGATCGCGCGCTGAAGGCGTTCCCGTTTGTCCATTCTCTCCCTCACGCTAAAGACTTACCACCCGTGCGGTTGACCCGGGTTATCCTGGCACGGAGGCCCTTTTCAAAAAACCGCAAAGAGCGCCAGGAACCCACAAAATCTTTGCGTCCTTTGCGTTCTTTACGGTAAAAGCGAGGCGAACCGCGCAGATAGAAGGCTTATCCTCTCTCGGTCCCGCGCTCATCGTAGCGGAGGCTGGTCGCCTGTACACACGCCTGGCGGCCTGCCTGCGCTCATCCGCGTTTATCCGCGTTCATCCGCGTCCCATCTCCTCCTGGAACGCGGCCACGATTTCCTCCCGATTATACCCCAGACGGAGCGCTTCGTCTATCGCGGCCCGCAGGAGGGCGCGCAGTTTCTCCTCCCGCAGACGGGCCTGACGGGCCTCGTCCGGCACCCCGGCGACGAAGGTCCCCCGCCCGCGCTGGGTGGTGATGACGCCCGCCCGCTCCAGTTCCAGGTAGGCCCGGGCGACGGTGTTGTAGTTCACCCCCAGGTCCACCGCCAGTTGCCGGATGGTCGGCAACTGGTCGCCGGGGCGGAGCCGCCCCGCCGCGATCAGCGCCCGTACCTGCTCCTCAATCTGGACGTAGATGGGGAGAGGGCTCTCTGGCTCTATCTGCAATCTCATTGAACTAATCAACCATTGAACTAATTCGCTATGATTATAGCACAGTTTGGGCTGAATGTCAAGGGGGGATGGGGACTTTGCGGCGGGGGGGGCGGCCGCCTGGCCCCCAGACCCCCCCCCTTCTTCT
>DAOUBO010000241.1:0-7768 GCA_034432695.1 Anaerolineae bacterium
GGAACGTCGGTGCCCCAGATGCAAAGCCACCGCCGTCCCACCTGCCAGATAGAACTGCTCTGCCAGCGAAGTCCGGGCTACCAGGGCCAGATTGGCCCGAACGATGGACGGGAGCGCCTGGACAAACATCGGATGCTCCTGCGGGGCACGTTGAGCATAGACGCCCAGAAGACGGCGCTCTTTCGGGAGAGGCTCCGGCTGCGCCGGAGGGCCTGGATGATCTGCTCGCGCGGGAAGTTCCGGAACATCCACTGCACCTCCGCCACGTCCCCCAACTCCAGAATCCGCTCAATGATGTACCGCTCGTGGCCGGGGATGCGCAGCCGGTCAAAGTCCACGTCCCAGAAGAGGGGACGGAGAAATTCGGGAAGACGGCCTTCTTCAGAAGAACATTCCGCGTTCATCCGCGCTCGTCCGCGTCCGCCGGGAAAAAACGTTCCGTAGGGGCCATTGCTTCGCCCCCTCCGGGGGCTCGCAATGACCCCTCCCAGGTAGTCTGGAGTAAGTGGCTCACAAAAGTGTCAGGTAGCCAGTTCCGCGTTCATCCGCGCTCGTCCGCGTCCGCCGGGAAAAATTGAGGGAGGTACTCCCGGTTGGCCTCCAGCATCTCCTCCAGGAGCGTCCGCGCCAGGTCCGCGGAGCGGACCAGCGGGTTGGTGATCATCGCCATCAGCGCCGCGCGCCGGGAGCCGGTTACCCCGGCCTCCACCGTCCAGGCCTCCCACGCCTTCACCGTCTGGCAGAGGGGGCGAACCGTCTCCGGCAGCGGCCCCATCCGCAGCGGGGTTATCCCGTGGGCGCCGACGACGCAGGGGACCTCCACCACCCCGTCGGCGGGGAGGTCGGGGATGGCGCCGCCGTTGCGGACGTCCACCACCTGCACATCCCGGCGGTCCAGCACCAGGGAGAGGATGAGCCGGACCGCCGCCTCGGAGTAGAGCGCGCCGCCCCGCTGGCTCAACTCCGGCGGCTTGACGACCCGCGAGGGGTCGGCGTACTGCCGGAGCAGGTCCCGCTCCACCTCCGCCACCACCTCCCCGCGCGTCTTTCCGGCCGCGCGCATCTCCGCCACCTTCCGGTCGGGATAGTAGTAGTACTGCAGGTACCAGGTCGGGAAGACGCCCAGCGCCTCCACCAGGTCGGCGTCAAAGGGGTAGAACGGGAGCCCCTCCCGCACCCGCGCCAGCAGGTCGGCGGAGACGTCCCGGCCCTGGACGTAGACCCGCCGAATCCAGTTGACATGGTTCAGACCCACCCATTCCAGAAAAACCGCCTCGTCGGGCACGCCGAAGAGGCCGGCAATGAGTCGGGTGAAATTGATGGGGTTGTTGCAGAGCCCCACGGCCTTCAGGGAGGTGTGCCGCAGAAGCGTCTCCGTGATGATGCCGGAGGGGTTGGTGAAGTTGATGAACCAGGCGTCCGGCGCCAGCCGCTCCACGTCCCGCGCGATCTCCAGCGCAACCGGGATGGTGCGCCACGCCTTCAGTGTGCCGCCCGGCCCCGTCGTCTCCTGCCCGACGACGCCGTGGGCCAGCGGGATCTTCTCGTCCCGGATGCGCGCGGCCATCCCGCCCACCCGGATCTGGGAGACGACGAAGGCCGCCCCTTCCAGCGCGGCCGCCCGGTCCGTCGTCCGGTTGATGCGGGTGGGGAGCCCGGCGTGGCGGACCATCCGCTCCACCAGCCCGCCCACGACCTCCAGCCGCTCCGCGTCTATATCGTGGAGCGCGATCTCCTCCACCTGCACCTCATCCCGGTGGACGATGAAGCCGTCCACCAGTTCGGGCGTGTAGGTGCTGCCGCCGCCGATGACGGCGATTTTTCCGATAACGGCCATCCCAGCCTCCAGGAACGCAGTTGAAACCCGCGCGGGCCGCGCCTGGTCAGGACAAAGTGTACCAGAAATCGGACTCCTTGTCCAGCGTTGCAACACCGGTGATAGAATTTTGAGTCCACTGCCAAAGGATCAGCGTCCGGGGACGGTTCCAATGCGGCGCAGCCGCCGGGAGTCGTACCGCTCCCCAACATCTCGCTCCGATCGCGCTAATGCCGGTCGCGTCGGGGGCGAACGGGGATGGTGCGGAATTCCCGCACCAGCCGGATGAAGTTTTCCACCGTCGTCTCAAAGAGCGCACGGCCGAACTCCGCCGTTGCGACGGTCGGGTCGCCGCAGACCCCGCTCTCGCTCATGCGGGACCACCAGTCCTGCCAGACCAGCGCGCTCGGCTCGGGATGGTCCCAGTTGAAGTAGGTCAGTTTGATCTGCCCGATCTCCCGAACGGCCCGGTCCATCCGCACCAGGTCGGGCCGGAGATAGAGCATCATCGCGGTCTCGTATTCGCCGGCATGGGCGATGCCCCCGGGCCCGGACCGACGCATCTGGGAAAGGGTCGGCTCTGCCAGGGTGGGGTCTACCGCCGCGTTGGGGCTCACAGCCCCGCAGATGGCCCCCGTCTCCAGCACCACCCGCCGCGCGGCCAGGTCGGCGATGGAATGGTTAGAGCCATGGCCGTTGACGATGAGGATGTGGGTAAAGCCGTGGCGGGCCGGGCTCATCGCCACGTCGGCCACATAGGCGATGAGGGTCTCTATGCCCACGGAGACCGTCCCGGGGAAATCCATATGGTGCTCGTCCAGCCCATAGGCGACCAGCGGCATCACCAGCATCTCCCCCGGCGCCCTCCGGGCCGCCTCCAGGCAGATGGACTCCACGATAATGTTGTCGGTGTTGAGGGGAAGATGGGGCCCGTGGTCCTCCACGGTTCCGAAGGGGAGCAGGACCACCGGCTGTCGGGCGATGGCCTCCTGCATTTCGGGCCAGGTCAGTTCATCGTAGCGATACCCAAACGAGGAGACGTTCATCCTGTCCGTCCTCCCGGGATGCTGGAATTACCCCTATGATGCCCCAATTCCCACAATTGCGCAAGCCCGGCCATCGCCCAACCCTGGAGGACGCAGCGCAGGATTCATCCTGTACACGCTGCTTTGCGTGAACGGAAGAACGGGGTATACTTGGAACTGGACTCTGGACTGGCTACCGGACACTTTTCGCGGGAAAGCCCCCGCCGAGGGCCAGAAGTGCCGCCCTCCAACATAGCGCATACGGCGTGGTGCAAATGGCCAGATTGCCAATCCAACTGTAGGTCGGATTCCCAATCCAACTGTAGGTCGGATTGCCAACCCGACTGTGGGTCGGATTGCCAACCCGACTGTAGGTCGGATTGCCAATCCAACTGTGTCGGATTGCCAATCCGACCTACGGCATCAAGGACAAGCCCGATGAACACAGACCCTGCGTTCTACCCGGACCGATACCTTCCCGCCCTGGAAGCGGAGATGCAGGAAGTCGTCGCTTCGGCGGAGGGCCTTCTGGGAGGGCTCTACGGGATGCTCCGCTACCACCTGGGCTGGGCCGACGAGCAGTTCCGACCGGCTCAAGCGCCGGCCGGCAAGCGCGTCCGCCCCCTCTTCTGCCTTCTGGCGTGCGAGGCCTGCGGGGGCGACTGGCAGCAGGGCCTCCCCGCCGCGGCCGCCGTGGAACTGATCCACAACTTCTCCCTCATCCACGACGACATAGAGGACGGCGACACCACACGCCGGGGCCGCCCGACCGTCTGGGCGCTCTGGGGGATGCCCCAGGGGTTGAATGCCGGAGACACCCTCTTCGTTCTGGCCCACCAGGCTCTCCTGCGCCTGGCCGACCGGGAGGTCCCTCCAGAGAAAGTGGTGGAGGCTTTTCGCATCCTGGAGCAGGCCTCCCTGCGCCTGACGGAGGGGCAGTACCTGGACCTTCTCTTTGAGACCCGGTCGGAGGTCACCGTGGAGGAATACGTGCGAATGGTGGAAGGGAAGACGGCCGCGCTCCTCGCCGCAGCCTGCGAACTGGGAGCGCTGGTGGCCGACGCTCCCCCTTCCCTCCGGAAGGACCTGGCCCGCTTCGGCCACCACGTCGGCCTCGCCTTCCAGATCCGGGACGACTACCTGGGCCTCTGGGGCGACCCCCGCCGCACGGGGAAGCCCGTCGGGTCGGACCTCTGGCGGGGGAAGAAGACCTTCCCCATCGTCCACGCGATGGAGCGGAGCGCCGCGCTCCGGGCCCTCCTGGCCCTCCCCTCCCGCTCCCCGGAGGACGAGGAGCAGGCCATGCGCCTGATAGAGGCCTCCGGCGCGCGGGAGCAAACGGAGGCCGCCGCGCTGCACGCGCTGGAGACGGCGCGCCGTCTTCTCCAGGGCCTCCCCGACTCCCCCGCCCGCCAAACCCTGGCCCGGATGACGGAAGAACTGGCCGTTCGGGATCGGTGAACCGAAGACGCCCCCGCCCCACCCTTTCCATATCCGGTTTCCCGCCGTCCGGCATACCGGTGGCCGCTTTTCTGGCCTCCTGGGCCCTCTACTTCTTCGGCCTGGTCCGCCCGTACCCCCTGTTCCGGTACGCGCCGCTCTCCCCCATCAGCCTGCCCGAGATCGCCCAGCGACAGCCGCTCCCAGCGGTCCTCTTCCTGGGGACGTTCCTGGCCCTCTTCGCCCTCTATGGATGGGTCTGCTGGACCTGCCTTCGGTACCCCCGCGCCATCCCCGTCCCCCTCCTGCTCCTCTCCAGCCTGACGACCGCGCTCACCCTGGCCTTCGCCCATCCGGGCGGAGCGGGGGATGTGGTGGACTACGTGACCCACGGTGAGGAACTTTTCTACTACCGGGAAAACCCCCAGGTCCTGCCGCCGGGCTATCTCCCCGACGCCGCCTTCGCCCGCTACTCCGCCTATCGGATGGGGGGCTCCGACCACCCGCGCCCCCCCTCCCCCCCGCTCCTCCGCCTATCGGATGGCCGTCTCCAACTACGGGCCCCTCTGGACCTGGATCAGCGCGCTGGTCGTGGGAACACTGGGCCGTCGGAGCCTGGTGGCGAACCTGCTGGGCTTCAAGGCGGTGGCCATCGCGGCCCACATGGCTCAGGCGCTCCTGGCCTTCATGATCCTGCGCCGTCGCCGCCCCGAACTGGCCCCCGCCGGAACAGCGTTCCTGGCCTGGAACCCCCTGGCCCTCTACGAGTCTGCCGTTAACGGCCACAACGACGCGACGATGATGGCCTTCGCCCTGCTGGGGGTCTACTTCTGGGAGCGCCGCTCCCTGGCGGCGATGACCGCTGCCCTCACCCTATCCTTCCTGATCAAAATCCCGACGGTCCTGCTTCTGCCCCTGTTCCTTCTCGCCGCGCTGCGGGAAGAGGTCCCCATCCCCCTGACCGCCGCGGGGCTCCGGCGGTGGGTGGGCCGGGGGCTGACCGCGCTGGGGGTCAGCGCCACGCTGATTGCGCTGGCCTACCTCTCCCTGCCGGACCCCCTGGCCGCGCTGATGAACCTCTCCACCCGATCCGGCCTCTTCACCCACTCCCTGCCCGCCGTCCTCTACCTGGCCCTCCAGCAGGGCGGCATCCGGCCGGAGACGGCCGGAGTCCTGACCAACGGCCTTTTTCTCGGCATCCTGGGCTTCTGGATCCTCCGACAACTGTACCGGACGTGGAACGCTCCCACAGCCGCCCCCCTCCACGCCTTTGACCTGATACTGTTCCTGCTCCTCTTCGCCACGCCGTGGTTTCAGCCGTGGTACGTCACGTGGGCTGTGGCGCTGGGGGCGCTCTTCCCGCGGCGGGAGGCGCCGCTCCAGGCGGGGCTTCTGAGCCTGACCGTTCTCTTCTCCTACGTCATCTACGGCTTCGTCTGGTTCTGGCGGGCGGACCTCTGCAACTGGGGAAACACGCTGGGGATCACGCTGATGGCCGTCGCGACGACGTACCTCCTCCCCTGGGCATACACCCTCCGGGTGTGGACGCGCACCCCGACCGGCGCAGCGCCACGCCCAGGGGCCGATCAGGGCAGGAAAGCCTGAAAGACCTGGTTGCCCAGCAGATATCCGCGCGGGGTCAGGCGGGCCACCCTCCCGTCCCAATCCAGAAGCCCCGCGCGCCGGAGGCGACGGAGTTCCTCCCCGAAGGCTTCCTCCAGGCCGACCCCAAACCGGGCCCGGAAGCGCTCGTCGGCGACGCCCTCCACAAGCCGCAGGCCCATCATCATCGTCTCGCCCATCTCCAGCGCCCGCGGGATCTCTTCCGCCTCGTCCACCACCGAAAGCCCATCCCCGATCCGGCGGATGTAGGCCTCCGGATGACGGACGTTCGTCCACCGCCGCCCGGCCCACCACGACGCGGCGCCGGCGCCGAACCCCAGATAGGGCTCGTTATACCAGTAGGCCAGGTTGTGCCGACACCGCCGCGCCTCCGAGCGGGCCCAGTTGGAGAGTTCGTAGTGGACATACCCGGCCTGGCGAAGCCGTTCCCGGGCCCACTCATACATCTCTGCGGCCAGGTCCTCGTCCGGCGCGAGGAGGTCTCCCCGCGCGACCCGGAGGGCCAGCGGCGTCCCCTCCTCCAGCGTCAGCGCATAGAGGGAGAGGTGGTCCGGCTCCAGGTGCAGGGCCGCCTCCACGCTCTCCTGCCAGTGGCCCATCGTCTGGCCAGGGAGGCCGTAGATGAGGTCCAGGTTCACGTTGTCAAAGCCAGCCCGACGCGCCGCGCGCACCGCCTCCACCGCCTCCTCCCAGGTGTGGAGGCGGCCCAGCAGCCGCAGTTCCTCCAGACGGGCGGACTGACCCCCCAGACTGAGCCGGTTGACGCCCAGTTCCCGGACCCTCCGCAGGTACCCCGGTCCCACCGTGCCCGGGTTCGCCTCCAGCGTGACCTCCGCATCCTCCGGGAGGGCGAAGCGGCTCCGCAGAACGGCCAGCAGCCGCTCCAGAATCTCCGAAGGGAGCAAAGAGGGAGTCCCTCCGCCGAAGTAGACAGTCCGGCCGCGCGCGGGCGGCGCGGCCCCCACCTCGCGGCAGAGGGCCTCCGCATAGGCCGGGATCAACCCCTCCAGCCCGGCGTAAGTGTTGAAACCACAGTAGACACAGCGGGCCCGGCAGAAGGGGATATGCAGGTACAGCGCGACCTCGGGCATCATCACCCTCATTATACCGCCCGCCGCCGAAATTGCCCACCCTCCACCCGATCTGCAGACAACGAAGCAATCTCCAGGCCCTTCGGAGATCGCTTCGGGCGTTTCGCGCCTCATAATGACCCCTGCGCGGCAGATGGATAAACCCACAGATATAGCACGGGCAAGATGCTCGCCCTGGCCCTTTCAGTTGATCCAGAGTCCAGGACGGGAAGTGCCGCCTGCGCTTGCCGAATTTGACTTTTCCCGCCTGCGGACTACAATATTCCCGGATGAAGGCCGCACTTCGCCGCAACTTGAAGGTAGTGGGGCGGTATCTTATCCGGGCCATCGTGCGGGTGGAAGCCGAAGGGCTGGAGCGGATTCCCCCGTCCGGCCCCCTGCTCCTCATCAACCACCACATTAACTTCCTGGACCCGGTGCTCAGTTACCTCCTGGCCCCCCGCCACCTGGTGGGCTTCAGCAAGTTTGAGAACTTCGCCCACCCTTTGCTGGGCCCTCTCGTCCGCTTCGGGGACGCCATCCCGGTCCGGCGGGGGACGCCGGACCTTCAGGCCATCCGCGCCGCGCTGGACGCGCTGGAACAGGGAAACCCGGGTTCTTCGTGTCCTTCGTGTCCTTCGGGGTGAAACCCCATGACAGAGCACGGAATCCGCAACATCACCGTCGGCGGGGACGTCTGGCAATCGGTCCTGGTGACCGGCGACCGGGTGCAGGTAACGGTGGGGGCGGCGGGGCCGGGCCGGGAGGCCGAACCGCCCGCCCTCCGCATCCTT